>DATMIP010000227.1:0-8185 GCA_035554515.1 Sphingomonas sp.
GCCGGACGCGGTTGATGGCCGCGCAACTTGAGGGGAGCGTTTCGATGCCGCGGAAAATTCTGTCGTATGGCCTGGTCGCGGGCCTGCTTGCCGGGGTGCCCTTGTCCGTCGTCGTGATCGCGATGGGGCACGAACAGCCAATGACCTATGGGATGGTGATTGGCTATCTGATCATGCTGGTCGCGCTTAGCACGATTTTCGTCGCCATCAAGCGATACCGCGATCAGGATGGCGGCGGCGTCGTCCGCTTCTGGCCGGCGTTCGGGCTGGGCCTGGGGATCAGTGTTGTCGCGGGCATAGTCTACGTCATCAGCTGGGAGACGGCGGTCTCAGTCGCGCATCTCGATTTCGCGAGCAGCTACGCCCGCGCGATAATCGAACAGCAACGGGCCAAGGGCGTTACCGGGCCGGCGCTGGCGAAGGTCGTCGCCGAAATGGAGGCCTTCAAGGTGCAATATGCCAACCCGCTGTTCCGCTGGCCGATGACCTTCGCCGAGATCTTCCCGGTAGGCGTTCTGGTCTCGCTCGTCTCCGCGGGCCTGCTGCGCAACCCGCGCTTCATGCCGGTGCGCCGGGTTTGACGGCGCAGGCCGCACCGGCGCCCGGAGATAAGGGGATAAGGGGACACTATACTTAATTGCCCTTTCGCGAGGATGGATCCGGTACCCGGACCTTGGCCCGGCCCCACCTCCGCGCCGATCCATCAATTCGTTTTCTGCACTTTTTCTGCTTTTTCCCGGCCTATGACCGCGTGCGATCCGCCGTCATGGCCCCGTCACCCGGCACCCTGCCAGAGGAGGATGCCGGACCGTTCCTCACCCACGCTTTATGGCCAATAGCCGCCGGACCAGCGGCAC
Organism: Sphingomonas sp.; assembly: GCA_035554515.1. GTDB lineage: Bacteria > Pseudomonadota > Alphaproteobacteria > Sphingomonadales > Sphingomonadaceae > Sphingomonas_I. Next base: position 858 of record DATMIP010000227.1, read on the forward strand.
GATCAGCGCGACAAGACCACCCGTGATCAGCCCGATCAGCGCACAGGCGATGGCAAAGCCCAGCCATGCCCCAATCCCCGGCGCGAATGGCGTCAGGCGTGCAAGGCCATGGCTCGCCGCCTCGGCCGCATGCGGGATTGCCCCCAGATGAAACGCCTCCAGCCCATGGACGAGGATGCCCCCGCCGACCCACAGCATTGCCGCCGTCCCCACCTTTGACAGCCCCGACAGCACGATCGGCATGCCCCCCACCAGCGCCCGGCCGATGCGGCGCGTCGGCCGGTTGCGACGGCGCGCGAGATGAAGCCCGATATCGTCCATCTTCACGACCAGCCCGACTAGGCCATAGACGCCGGCGGTGATCAGGATCGATACCGCGATCAGCGCCAGCGCCTGGGTCGCGATCGGCTGATCGGCGACTTGCGACAGCGCGATCGCCATGATCTCGGCCGAGAGGATCAGATCGGTGCGCACGGCGCCCGTCACCTGATGCCGCTCGATCTCCTCGGGCGTCAGCGCGGCGCCATCCCCGGCCTCGTCATGATCGCCGTGGCCGGTCACCGCTTCGATGACCTTCTCGGCCCCCTCGTAACAAAGATATACGCCCCCGATCATCAGGAGCGGGGTTATGAGCCATGGCAGGAAGGCGCTGAGCAGCAGCGCGCCAGGCAGCAGGAAGATCAGCTTGTTGCGGAGCGATCCCTTGGCGATCTTCCAGATGATCGGCAACTCGCGCGCCGGGGTCAGCCCGGACACATATTTGGGGGTCACCGCGGCATCGTCGACGACCACCCCCATCGCCTTCGACGAAGCCTTCAGCGAAGCGGCGCCGACATCGTCGAGCGAGGCCGCCGCCAGGCGCGCAATCGCCGCAATGTCGTCGAGAAGGGCTATCAGGCCTGTCGGCATGGTGCACGAGATCCGGGGCTGGAGGGGGAGGTTCGGCTAACCGGCACCCGATCGGTGCCGATATCGTCTATCGCATATTGAGCGAATGCCTGATCCCTCCGGAAGCAGCAGTGTCAAGGTCACTGGGCCGCGCAGGCGGAAGCCAGGCGCCTCGGCGGAGGCCGCGACCCGGGCCGCCACGATCCGCATCGGCCCGCCTGTAAAGCAGCTATTCCTACGGCACGATACCAAGCCTGGTCGCCTTTTCGCGCAACTTGGGATCAATCTCGTGCGCCTTGGCAAGATCGGCCTCGCCCGCCGCCTTCTGCCCGAGCCGCAGCCGGGCGATGCCCCGTCCGTAATGCGACCAGGCGATATCCGGCACCAGCTTCAGCGCCTCGTCATAATCGATTATCGCCTTGGCATAATCCCCCATGCGGACCCGCGCCATTCCCCGGCTGTCCAGAAAGGCGGGGTTATGCGGTGCGATCCGGAGCGCGGCGTTGCAGTCGGCCAGCGCCCGATCGAGATCCTTCCCCGCCATTGCGCGGTCCCAGCAACGGCTGTTCAATGCCATCCATTTCTTGTTGTCGTCAGGATGCTTGGCAATCCACAGATCGAGCTGTTCGATCGCCGGACCATATTCGCCGAGCTGGTCATAAAGGCCCGCAATCTGCAGCCGTCGGATGGACGCTATCGGGGCTGCTTTCGCCGCGGCATCGACATCGGGCCGGATATCGCTGCCCTTGTCCATCGCCAGGCGTACTGAGGCGCGCATCAGGAGCGCATCCAGATGGTCCGGATTGATCTTCAATATTTGGTTCAGATCGTCGATCACCTTGGCTGGTTGTCGCGCCTGCCCGTTCAACTCGGCGCGCTGCCAAAGGAGGTCGACGTCGTCGGGCGCCATTTTCACGGCCTGGTCCAGGTCTGCCAGCCCGCCCGCAATGTCACCGCGGGACGCGCGCGCACCTCCGCGCCTGCCAAAGCCTCCCGCGTCGGTGGGCGTCGGACCGATCGCGCCGGCAGGCACGGATTTTGATACGGCGGTCGTGGCGGACGTAGCGGTCGTAGGCGCCGGCGCGCCGTCCTCCTCATCCATGAGATAGCGAAGGTTGAAAACGGCCCCGCCATTGTAGGTGAAGAACAATTTGCGATTCTTGTTCGACCAATAGATGTGATGCGACAGAAAGAAATCCGCGCCGATCAGCATGTCCACGGTGCCGAAATCATCTCCGCCGAAACGCAGGCGCGTATTCTTGATCTCCTCATCGCCCATTTTGATGCTGCTCACGGGGCCGATCCATGTGGAAACCATTTTTCGGCCCAACCCTCCCGTCAGGCCGGAGGGCGTGACATTGGGCTGACCCGGCTTGAGGCCTATCCGCGCCGCAGCCCTGAGCGAGAGGAAGGAAGTGCCGGCGCCGGTATCGAACAGCGCGCTCATCCTCACGCCGTTGACGTAGATCGAGGCGATGATGTGCGGTCGCGCTTGCGCCATTCCCTCGGTATCGAGTACCGAATACGCCTCATCCGGCTGTCGCCAATAAGCGAGATTGGTCTTCGAGCAGCCCTCCGCCTGCATCAACCGGATCATGCCACGGCCAAGATCGAACTCGGTGTCGACCAGCGCCAATATATTCTGACCGAGCAAACCGATCGAACCGAAGTCGCTGCCACCGACCACGAACTGCAATTTCGGTACCGAGACGCCGGCGATCGTGAAGGTATCGACCACGGTCATCATTGGCCGGAAGTCCCCGCCAACGCCGCTCATCATGAAGTTTGGTCCCAGGCTCTGCAGCCGCAGGCCATATTCCGCCGCGCTACTGGGCGAGATCAGGCTGTACCAGGCGCCGCTGTCGGCGATGAAGGTCGCGTCCTTGCCGTTGATCTTGGCTTTGACGAGCGGCCGAAGGCCGGACATCGTCACCGGCAGTTCCGCCACCCTGCCCATCTTGCACGACGCGGCCGCCTGAACGCCCGCTGCCGACCCCAGCCCCGCCATTGCGACGAGCAAGCAAACAGCCTTCACATATCGTCTCCCCCTCGGCCAAATTGGCGAAGGGGTCCTGACCGGTCAAGCTAATCTACTTCCTTTTTGGTACCTTACCGCCCGATTACGCGCGCAACTTCGCGCGCGACCACGCGCTCGACCAGTTCCTGCAGATTGGCGTCGAGCCACTCCTTCAGCATCGGCCGAAGCATTTCGCGCACCAGGCCGTCGAGCGTGTTCTCGCTCGCATGGCGATCGATCGTGACACTCGCAAGCGCGGCCAGCGCGGCCTTGCTTGCCCGGGCGACTTCGCCCGAGACGAGCGCATCCTCGCCCGTCGCAGGCGCCGTACCCAGTTCGAGCACGTCCTCCTCGGCCACGGGCGTGACGACCAACGGCTTCGGGAAGCGCCGCGCGGCCTCCACGTCGGCGCTGATGATGCGCTTGATCGACGCCAGCACGTCTTCCATCGATTGTTCTGGTGCACCCTCGCTCATGACGGCCGGTTATTGCCTATTGCGACGGCGGTGTCACGGGTCTGGGATTTGCCTCTGGATCGTAGGGCGCCACATCCGGATCGACCGGTGTCGCGCCGGTCGTGCGCGTGCCCCGCGGTGTATATTTGGGCTGCTCCGTCCAGTCGCCTATCCACTTCGTCACGTGATTATAATTGGCGGTCGGATCGTAGAGCGCCCCGCCGTCAAGCCCAAGATCGCGCGCCTCGGCCTGCCCCATCGCGTTCAGCAAGGCGAAGCCGGCGACATATTGATCATGCTGTGCGCTGACGAGTTGAACCTGCGCGTTGAGCAATTCCTGCTCGGCGTTGAGCACTTCGAGCACGGTGCGCGTCCCGACGCGGTTCTCGGCGCGCACGCCCTCCAAAGCGAGCTCGTTGGCCGAGACCGCCTGCTTGTTGGCGTTGATCGCCTCGGCCGCCGCCTGATAGCTGGCATAAGCGGCACGCGTGTTGGCGATCACCTGCCGCTCGGTATCGATACCTTGTTCGGCAGCCTGATTGTGCACCGCCTGCGCCTGGCGCACGCGGGCTCCGACGAGACCGCCCTGATAGAGCGGCACCGTAAGCGCGATACCGGCGTTGTTCGAGCCCTGCGAATTGTCGCCGCCAAAGCCGCCCGAAATCTTGTTAATCGTCCCGAGATAATTGTTATAGTTGGTCCCGCCAACCGCGGACAATGTCGGCAAACGCTGCGCGCGCGCGGCCCGCACGTCGAAGCCCGCCGCCTGCGTGATCGCCCCTGCCGCCTGGATCGACGGATTGTTGGAAAGCGCGGTTTCCACCGCCTGATCGGGCGATACCGGGAGCTTCGGCAACGCGGGCGGCGGGGCCAGATATTCCGGCCAGATCCCCGTCACGCGCCGAAAATTTTCGCGGCTGCCGGTCAGAATCCCCTGCGCGGTGACGAGCTGGCTGCGCGCGAGGCTGAGCCGCGCTTCGGACTGGGCGACATCGGTGCGCGTCAGGTCGCCGACCTGGAACCGATCGCGGCTCGCCTTCAGATTGGTGTTGAGAACGTCGACATTCTTCTTGTTGAGATCGACGATCGACGCATCGCGAATCACGTCCATGTAGGCCGCGACCACCTGCGTGAAGACGTTGCCCTCGGTCGTTCGCAGATCTGCCCGGCCTCCGGAGACGCGCGATTCGGCGGCGTTGATCGCGTTCTTCACGCGGCCGCCCTGAAAGATCGGATAGGACAGGTTGAGCTGGGCGGTCAGCGTGCGCCCGCCATTGTTGAGACGTGCGATACCGTTGGTATTCTGGCTGAGGCCCAGCGTGCTGGACGCCTGCACGCGCGATTCGGCCTTTGCGAGCGGCACGCCTTCGTCGGTCGCGCGCAATTGCGCGCGGGCCGCGTTGAGCGCGGGACTGCTATTGTAGGTCTGGACAAACGCTTCCTGCAACGTCGTCGCCGGCGCCGACGCGCCGAGCGCGGCTCCTGCCAGCAAGGCAACACTGATCTTCCCCCCCGGACGCATCAGAATTCGAATCCCTTTTCCACCGCGAACCCGGGCAAGGCCGGCGCTTCCGCGTCAGCGAAACTAAGCATCCCGAAACCGCCGCCTGCCTTCCTGCCGATGGCGAGGCGGCTAACGCCCTTCTCGACGATCGGCGCGGCAATTCGCCCGCCATCGGCGAGCTGCGCAATGATCGTCGCCGGTATGTGCTCCACCGCGCCGTCGAACAGAATCAGATCATAGGGGGCGCCCTCGGCCCAGCCCATTGCCAAGGGGCCGGAAATCCTGGTTACGCGCGCCGGGAGCGGTGCGTCGGTCACCAGCCGCGCATCTTCCTCGAGCGCAAAGACGGCATCGACGAGTTCGGCGAGCACCGCGGCCGAATAACCGCTGCCGGCCCCGATTACGAGCGCGCGGTCGGACGATCTGGTGCGCACTTCGGTGAGCAACCGTCCCAGCACCATCGGCGCGGCCATCGCGCGGCCCGACGCGATCGGAAGCGACACGTCCAGATAGGCAAGCGCGGTCTGCGACGCTGGCACGAACTGCTCGCGGGCCACTACGCCCATCGCCGCGACCACGCGGGGATCGTTGACGGCGGTCGTGCGCAACTGGCTCGCCACCATCGCCCGTCGCATCTGTTCGAAATTTTGTTCGGTCACTTGGCGTCACCCTCTTCAGGTGTCTTATTCATACAAGACACCATATCGCATGGCAACGCCTTATCGAACGCAATTGCCAAGGCCAAGGGGAGCATGATCCGTGCCAGGGCCCGCCCTCCTGCAACACGCGGGCTTGTGCATGACCATTGTCCGGAACCGGACGTCTATCTTCCTGGATGTGCGGAAGTGGACATATTGCCGCCCTGCCGCCGTCGCGTTTGACATCCCGGCCAAAAGCCAGCATCTGCGCACGCCTTCCGGCCCGATGGCGGAGTGGTTACGCAGAGGACTGCAAATCCTTGCACGCCGGTTCGATTCCGGCTCGGGCCTCCATTCCTAAAGCGCTGGCCTCACCGGGATGGCCGCTCGCGGCGGTGTCGCCGCCTCGTTCCGGCGATATCAGCTGGGAGGGCCAGCTAGCAGTTGGAATCCGACGCTTCGAAGCGGTCATTGCGAGCCCCGCAGGGGCGCGGCAATCCGGCTTCACGGGCTGGATCGCCACAGCGCTACGTGCTTCGCGATGACAGCAAGAGTTTGATCTGCGGACTCAACCGTCTGGTTTTCACCACCAGGAAGGTAGTCTTCGTACGGCGGGGCTTTGGCTGACAAACGGAACGCCGCGTACACAAGGAGGCCCAGGAAAACACACCCGCCGATTGCGCCAAGCGCCAGAAATATCCCCATGACAACCTCCCCCGGGAAAAACGCCATGCACACCGTTACCGGCGACCCTCCCCAAGGGCGTTGGTCCGGGCAATAATTTACCCGGAATTGGTTAATTCGGCAAGGCTCGCACCAATTCCACAAAGATGAAAACCGGATGGCTCCAGATGGCCACCAGAATATGCGGGTGGCCAATCGATTGCGGACGAATGCGTCGATAGCTTTGATGTCCACCTTGCAAGAATCGTGGACTGGCTGAATCGCCGCGTTTGACGCAATAGCGCTCTGAAGTTACCGCGCCTTTTCAATGATCCTATAGGCTTGCCCGATGCCCGCATATCGCTCTCGCACCACCACTCACGGCCGCAACATGGCCGGCGCTCGCGGCCTGTGGCGGGCGACGGGGATGAAGGATAGCGACTTCGGCAAGCCGATCATCGCGGTGGTCAATAGTTTCACCCAATTCGTCCCCGGCCATGTTCATCTGAAGGACCTCGGCCAGCTCGTCGCGCGCGAGATCGAGGCGGCCGGCGGCGTCGCCAAGGAATTCAACACGATCGCGGTCGATGATGGCATCGCTATGGGCCATGACGGCATGCTCTATTCGCTGCCGAGCCGCGAGCTCATCGCCGACAGCGTCGAATATATGGTCAACGCGCATTGCGCCGACGCGATGGTGTGCATCAGCAATTGCGATAAGATCACGCCCGGCATGCTGATGGCGGCCCTGCGCATCAACGTGCCCGCCGTGTTCGTCTCGGGCGGACCGATGGAGGCGGGCAAGGTCGTGCTCAAGGGCAAGGAAGTCTCGCTCGACCTGGTCGACGCGATGGTCGCCGCCGCGGACGAGAGTTTCACCGATGAGGAAGTCGACGCGATCGAGCGCCAGGCCTGCCCCACCTGCGGCTCCTGCTCGGGCATGTTCACCGCCAATTCGATGAACTGCCTGACGGAAGGGTTGGGCCTGTCATTGCCTGGCAATGGATCGGTACTCGCCACCCATTCCGATCGCGAGCGGTTGTTCCGCGAAGCCGGACACACGATCGTCGATCTCGCAAAGCGCTGGTACGAACAGGACGATGCCAGCGCCCTGCCCCGCAACATCGCGACCTTCAAAGCATTCGAAAATGCCATGAGCCTCG
>DATMIP010000228.1:0-6504 GCA_035554515.1 Sphingomonas sp.
GGCTGGCGAGTGGCGAAATCTTCCGGATCGGCCACGGCTGGGAATGGCCCGAAGCCGATGGCAGCCGCACGCGGCCTGAAGGCGGAACTCTGCGGATGCGCATTACCAGCGAGGAGCCGCTGCGCCTCTATCTGCACCTGCGCGGGCTTGCATCGGTCGACTGCCAGGCGACCGGCACCGTAGAGGGCGTGGAGGTTGGCGCGATGATCGTACGCGCGCGGAAGACCGGCTGGATGGCGTGCGACCTGCCGGTCGACGCCGGACCAGAGATCGAGATATTGGTCCGGGGCGCCCTGACCGAGATCGTCGGCCTCGAGGAAGGCGGCGTGCACAAGAACCGCAGCGTGTCGATCGCGGTCGCCGGCTTCTTCCTGTGCGCGCGCGACGACGCAGCCGCCAACGCCGCCTTCGTCGCGGCGCGGCGGGGCAACCTGGAGGCGATTAGCGCCAACCGGCGGCCCGCGGACAGCTGATGCGCCCATCGGGGCAAGCAGGTTGCGCGTCGGGGAATTGCCTTTTACGCGATTTTCTTTAGCCCATCCGGTCTGTTGCCAGCGCGGCCGGCAAACCTCTCACGATCACAAAAGCAGGAACAAGAATGGCGAAGCGCGCTCTCATAACGGGTATTACGGGCCAGGACGGCGCCTATCTTGCCCAGTTGCTGCTCCGCAAAGGCTATGAGGTTCATGGCGCGGTTCGTCGCTCGTCCCATCTCGGCGTGGCGGACCATCGCCTGCGCTGGCTGGGGATCGAGCGCGAAGTCACGTTGCACGACTGCAACCTGTCCGATCTCTCCTCGCTGATCCGGATCGTTACCGAGACCCGGCCCGACGAGGTCTACAACCTCGCCGCGCAGTCGTTCGTCGCGACATCGTGGCGCCAGCCGATCCTAACCGCCAACATCACCGCCGTCGGTGTTACCAACGTGCTGGAGGCGATACGGATCGTGAACCCCGACGCGCGCTTCTATCAGGCGTCCTCGTCGGAAATGTTCGGCATGATCCAGCAGGAGCGCCAGTCCGAGACGACGCCCTTCTACCCGCGCTCGCCTTATGCGGTCGCCAAGCTGTACGGCCATTGGATCACGGTGAACTATCGTGAGAGCTTCGGCATGCACGCTTCGTCCGGCATCCTGTTCAACCACGAAAGCCCGCTGCGCGGCATCGAGTTCGTGACGCGCAAGGTCACGGACGGCGTCGCACGCATCAAGCTCGGCCTCGCGACCGAATTGCGCCTCGGTAATATCGACGCCAAGCGCGACTGGGGCCACGCTCGCGATTACGTGAAGGCGATGTGGATGATGCTGCAGCAGGACAAACCCGACGATTATGTCGTCGCCAGCGGCGTCACCACTACCGTGCGCGATATGTGCCGCATCGCATTCGACCGGATCGGCGCCGACATGGACAAGCATCTGGTGATCGATCCCCTCCTGTTCCGCCCGTCCGAGGTCGACGTGCTGCTGGGCGACGCCGCCAAGGCGAAGACGGTGCTGGGCTGGACGGCGGAAACGTCGTTGGAAGCGATGATCGTCGAGATGGTCGATGCGGACATCGCCCGCCTGTCCGCCCCGCAAGCCGCGATGGAGCAGGCCCAGCCGGAAATCCGCCCTTAGATATGGGCGGCAGCGACGACAATCCAGCCGGAGATGGAGATTCTGCCGCGGGGCAAATCCCCTTCTCTCGCATATTGGTGACAGGCGGGGATGGTTTCGTCGGCCGGCTGCTGGTGGCGGCGATGGCGGAGCGGCTGAAGCCGGACGCGCGCCTGATCCAGGCGACGCGGACGCCCCGGTCCGAATGGCCGGACGATCACGATTATGTGACCTTCGATCTTGAGGATCCCGCCGGCATCGCCGATGCGATCGGCGAGGTGCGGCCCGATCTGGTCGTTCACCTCGCCGCGCAATCCTCGGTCGGCCGCTCGGCCGGCGAAGCGGGCGTGACCTGGTCGATCAACCTGTGCGGCAGCCTCGCCTTGGCGCGCGCGCTGGCGGCGACGGTGCCCGACTGCACCTTGCTGTTCGCCAGCAGCGTCGAAGTCTACGGCCTGACCTTCAATCATGAGGTCGCGACCGAGGCATCCCCGCTGCGCCCGCAATCGGCCTATGCCCGCTCGAAGGCGGCGGCCGAGGCGATGTTCGCCGATGTCCTGCCCGCGGATGCCCGGCTGATCGTCGCTCGCGCCTCCAATCACAGCGGACCGGGGCAGACCGACGCGTTCGTCATTCCCGCCTTCGCCGATCAGATCGTCCAGGTCGAGCGGGGAAAGGCCTCCGCCGTCCGCGTCGGCAATTTGGAGGCGGAGCGCGACTTTCTCGACGTGCGCGATGTCATCGCCGCTTATCTCAAGTTGCTGGTACAGGCGAAGTCGCTGCCGCCGCGCAATATATTCAACATTGCGTCGGGCACGTCGGTGCGAATCGGCGCGGTCCTCGATCGGCTGCGCGCGCTCAGCGGGCTCGAAATGGCGGTGGAACGAGACCCGCAGCGGATGCGCGCGAGCGAGGTTGCGCGCGCAGCGGTCGATGCCTCGGCGATCCGGCGCGCCTTCGGCTGGGTGCCCACGCATACACTCGACGAGACGCTGGCGAGCGTGCTGGCGGACCGGCGCGAACACGCGAGCGGCTGAGCCAGTGCAGGCGAGGACATGACCCTGCTTTCGCGGATAGTCCGCACGGCGATCGGCGAAATCCCATCCCGATCCCGGGCCGGTGTCGCGCGCCGGCTGATCGCGCGCGCCAATAGCGCCCGTGATGCACGCCAATATCGCACCGCCGCGGCGCTGTATGAGGAGGCCCTGCGCTTCAACCCCGCAAATGCCCGCATCCGCATCCAATGCGCCCACATGCTCAAGGATTCGGGCGATCTGGCGGGCGCGGAGGAGCAATATGCGCGCGCCGCGATCGATTTGCCCGACAACGCCGATCTCGCGCTGCAGATGGGCCATCTCTACAAGATCGCCGGGCAGCCCGAAAAGGCCCAGGCAAGTTATGCCCGCGCGCTGACGCTGAGCCCCGGCTGGCGCGAGGCGGAGCGCGAGTTGGCCTCGGTTGGGGAGCTTGTTGATGATCCCCACGCCGCGCCCGGCGGGCAGGATTGGATCGTACCCGAATTGCTGCCACGTGACGAAGCGCACACGCCGGCGGTCGATCGCAACATTTTACGCCTGTTCCGGCTGGGCGGGCGGCGTGTGCACAGCCGCTGGGGCGACCTCAAGGTTCTGCGCGGGATCGAGGCGATCCGCGGCTATCGGCTCGCGGGGGCAGGCATCGCTGAGGTCCGATTGCTGATCGACGGCGAGACCGTGCGCCGCGAGCCGCTGCGCAGCTACCCTCATGGCGAAGCGGACGCGCAGTTCAAATATGTCTTCAACCTGTGGCACGATTTTTCGGACGTTTCGCCCGGACGCCATCTAATCCAGCTCGACTTCCATGAAGCGGCCGGCCGCCGGACCCACCGCCATCAGGAAAATGTCCTGGTGGCGCCAGCAGGCGAGGCAACGGACTTTGCGCAATCGGATGCTTTCGTCGAAAGCGCACCGAATGCCGCTTCGATCGAGGACGTGGTCAATGCCCGGCCCAGCATGGTCCGCCGGGTCGAACGCACATTGCTGCCCGATCCGGTGCACACGATATTGGTGCAGCGCGTCGATCAGCTCGGCGATCTGGTTTGTTCGGTTCCCGCCATATCGCGGCTGCGCGCGCTCTTTCCCGACGCGCGGCTCGTCGGCCTGGTGACCCCCGCCAACGCCGCGCTTGCGGAAGGCCTGAAGCTGTTCGATGAAATCGTGACCGTCGCTTTTTCAGAAGGCGCGGCTGAACGACGGCGCACCCTCCCGATCGAGGCGCAGCGCGAATTGCGTGACGCGCTGGCCGCCTATCGTTTCGACATTGCGATCGATCTGGGCGAAGGGGACGAATCCCGGCCGTTGCTGCTGCTGAGCGGCGCCCGCTTCCTCTATGGCTTCAAGGATCATGTCTCGCCGTGGCTGGATGCGGGTCTCAATTTCAACGCGCACGATCCGGTCAACGCGATCGAGATCGTGCCGCCGTCGCGCAAGATGGTCCTGCTCGTCGAGGGGCTTGGCATCCTCGCGCGCGATCAGACGCGGGTCGTCCCGAACGAGGACCGCCGCGCGCTGGCCGACTTCGGAATCGGAGACGGCGAACGGTACGCCGTGCTCCATACCGGGGCGCGCCTGGCTTATTCGCGCTGGCCCCATTTCGGGTCGCTGGCCCGGCTGCTGCTCGAGCGGACCGATCTCAAGATATTGCTCTTCACCGACGACCGGGCAACGGCCAGCGACATCGAGGCGGAAATCGGCAGTCCGGATCGGCTGCGTATCGTCGAGGGCGTCATCCCTTTCGCGGCCTTTGACGCCTTGCTGTCGCACTGCGCGGTGTTCGTCGGCAATGATAGCGGCCCCAAACATCTCGCCGCATTGCGCGGCGCACCCGTCGTCAGCCTGCACATGGCGCGCCTCAACTGGAGCGAATGGGGTCAGGAAATGACCGGGCGTATCGTCAGCCGGCGCGTACCATGCGCGGGGTGCGGGATCGGGCTGGAAGGCGAGGATTGCGGCAAGGATTTCGCGTGCCTGCGTCACATCCAGCCGGAGGAAATATTTACGGCGGCGCGCGAGTTGCTAGAGCCAGCGCGGTGATCGCCAATCTGTTCCGCAAGCCAGGCCCGCGCAAGATTGGCGACCGCGCGCGTGACAAGGGCGACTGGGCGGGGGCCGCGGCGCATTATCGCGCGCATCTGGATGAAAGTCCCCATGATTTCGCGATCTGGGTGCAGCTCGGCCACATGCTGACCCAATTGCGCGACTTTGAGGGCGCCGACGGCGCCTACATGCAAGCGGCGGAATTCGAGCCCGACGATGCGGACCTACTGCTCTGCTGGGGCCGGTCCCGCCAGCTTGCCGGCGACCATGGCCGCGCGCGCGACCTTTACGGTCTCAGCCTGGCGCGCGACGGCAATCCGCATGCGGCGAACGAGCTTGCCTTGCTGGTGGCGGCCGAAGCCGAAAATGCCCAATCGGCCGAGGTCGCCACCCCGATTGCGGCACCGCCCCGCCCTGCCTGGGCCGCGCGGATGGAATTGCTCAAGCCCTTCAGCACGGCGGCTGGCGAGGAAATCGCCTTGTTCGTCACCCATTCGGCGACGGGCCGGATAAAACCGCACGTCTTGCCTTATCTGCGCGCGCTATCCTTCGAAGGCATCCGGATACTGCTTGTCGTCGTGGCCGATCGCGAAGTCGATGTTCCAGGCGACCTGATCGATCTCGCGGCGGGGGTGATGGTGCGCGAGAATGCGGGCTATGATTTCGCCGCCTGGGCGCATGCGATCCATCTTTACCCCGAAGTCTATGGCGCCGCGACGCTCTACCTGATCAATGACAGTTTGATCGGCCCGGTCGACCAGCCCCGCTTCAAAATGCTGCTCGATCGCGTCCGCGCAAGCAGCGCTGACATGATCGGACTGACTGAAAGCCACGAATATCGCTGGCACGTGCAGACATTCTTCGTCGCGCTGAAGCCGCGGCTGCTATCGTCGTGGTGGCTCCACGGCTATTTCGCTGACGTCCTGATCCTGGGTGACAAGGACGCGGTGATCCGCGCCTATGAGGTCCGCCTTGCCGGGGACGTCGAGCGGAGCGGCCACACGGTTGCGATATTGTTCCCGAGCCCGCGCGCCGCAAACCCGACATTGTTCGATTGGCGCGGGCTGATCGAGGCGGGCTTCCCGTTCGTGAAGACGCTCCTGCTGCGTGGCCATTTCCCTGCGGCGGACATTTCGGGCTGGCGCGAGATCCTGGGGGAAGCCGGTTTCGATCTCGACCTGATCGACCGCACGATCGACGCCGGCACGGAGAATCTGCCCGCTGAGGAGACCGGCGCACTGATCGCGCATCCCCAGCGGCACGTCCCCCCCGCGGGCCAGGCGCTGAAGATCGCTTTCTATGGCCCATGGAATTACGACAATGGGCTGGGCGCGGCGGCGCGCGGCACGATCGCGGCTCTCCAACGAAGCGGGGCACGCCTCAACCTTCATCCGATCAAGAAGGCATTCCACATCCACCGCCCGATCGCGCCCGCAGTCGATATACTCGACTTTGCCGGCGACGCGGACATAGCGATCGTTCACCTCAACCCCGACAGCTGGTTCCTGCTGACCGACGAGCAGCGAGGCGCGATCGCGCGCGCCGGACGGCGTATCGGCTATTGGGTGTGGGAGATGGGGCATATCCCGCCCGAATGGCGCGCCGACTTCGATTCGGTCGACCGTATCTGGGCGCCGAGCCGTTATTGCGCCGATCTGTTCGCTGCCCAGAACGGCGCACCGGTGGACATCATTCCGCATGCCGTGCCGCTGCCTCCGGAGACGCCGGTCGATCGTGATGCCGTGCTGGCACGTTTCGGCGTACCCCGGGGTCGGCGCGCAATTCTCTATATTTTCGACGGATCGAGCTATCTTGTCCGAAAAAATCCCCATGCGC
>DATMIP010000229.1:0-16087 GCA_035554515.1 Sphingomonas sp.
GACATGGAACAGGACAAGAAAGCCGGGCTCGATCGACGCGGATTATTGAAAAAGGGTGGTGCTGCGGGCGCGGCCTTGCTTTTCGAAGCAGTGCATCAGCTCCTTCCCGGTGGCGCGTTCGCCGCCACGCCTGGACCCGAAACGAATACCGCGAAACTGGGCTTCATTGCGCTCACGGACGCCGCTCCGGTCATCCTTGCCAAGGAATTGGGGCTTTTTGCCAAATATGGCTTGCCCGACATCGTGGTTGCCAAGCAGGCGAGCTGGGGCGCTACGCGCGACAATCTCGTGCTCGGGTCAGCCGGCGGCGGGATCGACGGCGCTCACATACTTTCGCCCCTGCCCTACCTGCTCACGCTTGGCGCGGCCGGCAAAGCTACACCGATGAATATTCTTGCCCGGCTCAACGTCAACGGCCAGGCGGTCTCCGTCGAGAAGCAATATCTCGGCTCGCGGGTGGACATAAACGCGGCCCGGATGAAGCCGCTGATCGCCCAGCGCAAGGCGGCCGGCCGCAAGATCACGATGGCGATGACCTTCCCCGGCGGTACTCACGATCTGTGGATCCGGTACTGGCTGGCGGCGCAGGGCATCAATCCCGAAACCGATGTCGAGCTGATCACGATCCCGCCGCCGCAGATGGTCGCAAATATGAAGGCCAACACGATGGAGGCCTTCTGTGTCGGCGAACCGTGGAATGACCAGCTCGTCGCGCAGGGTATTGGCTACACCGCCCTTTCCACCGGCCAATTGTGGATGAACCATCCGGAAAAGGCGTTCGCCATGCGCGCCGACTGGGTGGCACAGCATCCTCGCGCGGCGGCGGCTATCACCGCGGCGATCATCGACGCCCAACGCTGGGCCGACAATCCGGCCAACAATGCCAGGATGGCGGCCATCATCGGCGCGCGCGATTATCTGAAATGCCCCGTCACCGACATTGCCGATCGGCTGCTCGGCAACTTCAATATGGGCGATGGACGGGTGATCACCAACGCGCCGTTCAAGATGAAGTTCTGGGCCGCGAACGCCTCATTTCCTTATAAGAGTCACGATCTGTGGTTCCTTACCGAGAACCAGCGCTGGGGGAAACTGCCAGCCAATCTCAATAAGATGGCGGTAATAGCTAAGGTCAATCGCTCAGATATCTGGCGTCAGGCGGCCGCCCTCGCACACGTCCCGGCCGCACAGATTCCCAAGGGCGAGAGCCGCGGTCCCGAGAAATTCTTCGACGGCAAGGTCTTCGATCCGGCGAACCCTGCCGCCTACCTCAAGAGTCTCGGCATCAGGAAGGTGTGATCACCATGTCTGCGTCCAACGTGAAACTGGTCGAAACGTCCGTCGGCTTGTTGCCCGAGCATGTCACTGCCGGCGGGGGAGCCAAGATCATCCCATATCCCGCCGGTGGTCCCCCGCATTCTCCACCGGCGGTTCCAGCCGCGCGTCGTGTGGCCGGACCGGTTGAGGCGAAATTGAGAGCAATTGCGGGCCAGGTCCTGCCGACATTGCTCATGCTGGTGGTTCTTCTGGGCATCTGGCAGTTAAGCTGCAGCGGCGAGGGTTCGGCGTTACCGAGCCCGGCGAAGGTCTGGACCGAAAGCCACGAGGTCATCGTCCACCCCTTCAAGGGCGTGACATTCGATCGCACGGGGGTGCATGTCGAGGCTACCGGCGACGTCGGCGTCGCGGGTCATATCATCTCCAGCCTCAAGCGCGTGGCAGTCGGCTACGGACTCGCCGCGATCTTCGGTGTCGCGTTAGGCATTCTCATCGGCCAGAGTGTCTTCGCCTACCGCGCGCTCGATCCGCTATTCCAGGTACTGAGGACGGTGCCACCGCTGGCATGGCTGCCGATCAGCCTCGCCATCTTCCAGCAGGCGCAGCCTTCGACGATATTCCTGATCTTCATCACGGCGATCTGGCCCATCATCCTCAATACGGCGACCGGCGTACAGAATATCCCGCCAACCTATCGCAATGTGGCGCGGGTGCTGAACCTCAATCCGCTGGAATATTTCGTGAAGATCATGCTGCCGGCGACCGTGCCCTACATGTTTACCGGGCTGCGCATCGGCGTCGGCATGAGCTGGCTCGCGATCGTCGCTGCCGAGATGGTGCAAGGCGGGACCGGCATCGGCTTCTTCATCTGGGACAGCTATAACAGCTCGCTTTTGACCGACACGATCGTGGCTTTGATCTGGATCGGCCTGGTTGGTTTCACGCTTGACCGCATCGTCGGCTGGGTTGGCCGCCGCATCGCCCACACGGCCTGAGGAGAGACGGGATGAAACAGCGCAGCTATCTCGCGCTTGAGGATATCAGCGTCACGTTCGAAACCAAATCGGGTCCATTCACCGCCGTCACCGGAATCGATCTTTCGATCGAGAAGGGCGAATTCGTGGCGCTGATTGGCCATTCCGGATGCGGCAAGTCGACTTTGCTCAACATCATCGCCGGGCTGGTAAAACCGAGCCGTGGCGTGGTGTTCCTGGACGGCGACGTGATCGACCGGCCCGGGCCGGACCGTGCGGTGATCTTCCAGGATCATTCGCTGCTCCCATGGCTGACCGTCGAGGAAAATGTCCGCCTCGCCGTCGACAAGGTCATGGCCGGAAAATGCAGGGCGGAAAGACGCGATTGGGTGATGCATAATCTTGAGCTCGTCCAGATGACGCACGCCGCGAAGAAGCGGCCCGGCGAGCTTTCAGGCGGGATGAAGCAGCGGGTTGGCATCGCCCGCGCCATCGCCATGAGCCCGCGCGTCCTGCTGATGGACGAACCGTTTGGCGCGCTGGATGCCCTGACGCGCGCAAGCCTTCAGGACGCGGTCATGGCGATCCAGGCACAGCTCAACAATACGGTCGTCATGATCACGCACGACGTGGACGAAGCCGTCCTCCTCGCGGATCGGGTCGTGATGATGACCAACGGCCCGGCCGCTCGCATCGGGGAGGAGGCACCGGTCTCCCTTCCCCGCCCGCGTCATCGCATCGAGGCGAGCGAGACCGCGGAATATGCGGCCGCTCGGCACGCGGTGGTCCACTTCCTGCACCAGCGTTATTCCAACCCGTTCGGCCAGGCGGCGTAGATCTTAATCATTGGCGGCAAGAAAATTGTCCGTTTCGGACCTCGGACGTGAGCCCGCTTCCACATAGTTGATCACGACGGTGGCTCAGGTCTCAGCCTGAACCGGCGGTCGGTCAGCAATGGGCGGGCCCGTTGCGAGAGTCCCCTGCGTGACGATCGTCGCGCGGCGTCCCAGTCATCCGCCGTTCATCTGAACTTGCCATTGCTGGTCCAATCAAGCGTGCGTCTGGGGGGACAAAGCGCGCAGGTTCAGGGAAGGACTTGCCGTGGCCATGACTGGCAGATACCGACATTGCGCGGCACCGCGCAGCCGCGACTTTCCACGGTCATATCCGTACGGGAAGATAACCCCTCGTCACTTTCAGCCGGTCGGCTGACGCCAGACTTGCTCCCTTCGACCCTACAGCAGCGAGAATATGTCCATGCGCCTGGCGCTCACAGCAACCTGCATCACCACCCTCGCCACCCTTCTCGCGGCTGAAGCCCGCGCCGATACAACCGTCAGTACCGCGACCACCGCGCCGCTGAACACGGCGGCGGCGGGCAATATCTCGATCACTGCCGCGGGCTCGATCGCGCCGACCGCAGGGACCGCCGTGACGATCGACAGCAGCAACACCGTCACCAATGCCGGAAAGATCAACTTCACCGGCGTCGACAATGCGGCCGGTATTGTCGGTGGCGCCGGCTTTACCAGCGCGATCGCAAACAGCGGCACGATCAGCCTCGATGAAAATTACACCCGCACCGATACCAATAGCGACACCGTGCTCGACGGACCGTTCGCACAGGGTACCAACCGCTATGCGATCCGTGTCGACGGTGCATCGCCGTTCGTGGGCAACATCACCAACACCGGCACGATAACGGTCGAGGGCAACAATTCCGGCGGCATCTACCTCTCAGCACCGCTTACCGGCAATTTTTCGACCAACACCGGCGCGATCAGCGTTACGGGCGACAACAGCTATGGCGTGCGCCTCGGCTCGGTGACCGGCAAAGTCACCGTCGCGACCGCAATCACCGTCCTTGGCGGTAATTCGGCAGGGCTTGTGCTAGCCGGTGACGTCACCGGGCAAGTGGTCGTCCACAGCACCATTTCGACGACAGGATATAGCGCGACCACCCTGCCCAGCGACGTGACCAAGCTCACCGCGCAGAATCTGCTCCAGGGCGGATCTGCCATGGTCATCGGCGGCAGCGTCACCGGCGGTGTGCTGATCGCGGCTGCCCCGGCGAGCACCACCGACACAACTGCTGACGTTGATTTTGACGGCATCGCCGATGCGACCGAAACGACTTCATCATTCACGACCTTTGGCAGCGCACCCGCCCTGGCGGTCGGCTCGACCGCCGGAGCAGTGACGCTCGGCACCTTTTCGGGAAACACCAATGGTCTGATCGTCAACGGCAAGGTCGTCGGAATCGGCGTCTACTCGGGGGTGGGCGCAACCGGTGCTCAGATTGGCGGCTTTGGCGCGCCGGTCACGGTGAATGGAGGTATCGCGGTCGGCGGCCAGGTCCAGGCAAGCTCCAACGGCGCCGTTGCCTACGGCTTGCGGCTGGGATCCGGCGCGAGCGCGCCCACGCTCACCGTGACTGGAAGCATCGACGCCGCGGCTTCGGCGACGGCCGGCGGATCGACGGTCGGCGTCGCGATCGACGCAGGCGCCAACCTGCCGACGATTATTAACAAGGGTGCCATAACGGCGACCACGACCGCAACGATCGGCGCGGCGGCCGCCATCCGCGACAATAGCGGCACGCTCGTCAGCGTGACCAACAGCGGTGGAATTCTCGGAACCGGCACCGACGGCAACGCGCGCGCGATCGACGTTGCCGCGAACACCACCGGCTTCACCTATACCCAGGCGCTCGCCAGTTCGACGCAGACCACGACGCCAACGTTAGGCGGTGCAATCGTGACGGGCAGCGGAAACGATGCCGTCAACGTGTCGGCCGGCACCATATCATCCAAGATAGACCTGGGCGCCGGCAATGACGCGATTGCACTTAGCGGCAATGCCTCCGCCAATATCGATGCCAAACTCGGCAACGGCGACGACAGCGTCTCGCTGTCGGGGACCGCCGGATATCTGGGCTCGATCGATTTCGGCGCGGGGTCCAACGCGCTCACCGTGGGCAACGGCTCAACCTTCCTCGGCCAATTCGTCAATTCGGGTTCCAACATCGCGGTCACCGTCAACGGCGGGACGCTGGCGTTCAGTACCGCCCAGCCGGTGAACATCGGCAGCCTCAACGTTGCCGGTGGATCGATCGGCGTCCTGATCGATCCCACGACCGGAGATCACACCCGCATCAACGTCACTGGCGCCACCAACATCACGGCCGCGACGACGCTGAAGGTCGGGGTGATCAAGTTCGGCGTGACGCCTGCTGCCTATACGGTGTTGCAGAGCGGCTCGCTTACGGGCGCCGGCAACCTGTCGCTCTCGTTTGACGCCTTGCCCTATCTCCTCAAGGGCACGCTGGCGACGGACACGGCCGCCGGAACGGTGGGCGTAGCGATCCAGAGGAAGACGGCGGCAGAACTCAACCTGCGCCGTTCGGAAGCGCAGGCCTATGACGCGGTGTTTACGGCCATCCAGGGGAATACGGCGCTCTCCGATCTGTTTCTTGGGCAGACCGGGCGCGACGGCACCCTCCTGCGCTATCGCCAGATGCTTCCCGATCATCAGGGCGGGGTGTTTGACGTTCTGAGCCAGGGCAGTCGGGCGCTCGCGCCGACCGAAGCCGCGACCCCCTGGGCCGAGCTTGGAAAAGTCAGCCTGTGGGTGCAGCAGGCGCTGTGGGACGCGCATCAACGGGGTCACGACACGCCAGGCAATGGTGGCAATGGCTGGGGGCTCAGCGCCGGCGGCGACGTCGCCGTGGGCAGCAACAGCCGTGCTGGTGTTTCGATCGGCTATATCCACGGCGACGTCCGCGACAGCGGCGACAATGAAGTTTACGCGAACCAGTTCGGCGGCGGGCTCCACTGGCTCAGCAGCTGGGGCAATCTGCATCTGGGGGCTTATGCCAATGCCGGCTATGTGCGCCTTACCGAACGGCGCTCGCTGTCCGCCGCCAAGGATAGCTCGGCCCCGTTGCTCACCAGCAAGGGAAAATGGACGGGCCTGAATGCGGCAGCGGGGGCCAAGGCGAGCTATGAAGTGCCGGCAGGTATATTCTATCTGCGCCCATCGGGATCGCTGACCTACAATCGCCTGTCGGAGGGCGCCCACACCGAAAGCGGAGGCGGCGCCGGCTTCGATCTGATCGTCGCGAAGCGGACGAGCAGCGAGTTTGCGGCAACCGGCCTGCTCGCGGTCGGTGTCCATCTCGGCAAGCGCGACGATCCCGAAGCAACCACCTTCCGGTTCGAACTCGAGGGCGGACGGCGCCAGATCCTGAGCGCCAACCTCGACGGCACGACCGCCCATTTCGCCGGCGGCGGTGATTTCACCCTTGATGCCGAAGATCGCAAGAGCGGCTATGTCGGCGGTCTCAACGCGTCGATCGGGTCGTCGAACTTCCGCTTCATCGCGTCCGGCCGGGTAGAAACCCGCGCGAACGGTCAGCGCGTCGTTTCGGGCCGTTTCGGCCTGCGCGGGTCATTCTAGACCTTGGATGGAGGCTGATTGGCCGCGCCGACTTGGTTCAAGGTGCGGTTTCCATCCCGATGCCTTGAACCGTGCGCGTCGCGGGGTTCGAGCCCGTCAACAAGCCGCATCGGCACGTTCGCACGCCGACCGGCGATTATCATATCCGTCACTTTAGGCGCTATTCTGATCGCTATATCGCTATAAGGTGACCGTCGTGCGCGGGGATACGGGTCAGTCGCAGCCACGTGAAATCGGGCATCTTCGCACGCCGATCGTCCTTGCGCATGACACGGAGGCTCGCGCATTTCCGGAGCACAGCGTGGCAGGTCCAGGCAGCGCAAAAATCGACCGAAAGGCTCGACCGTGCCATGCGTGGTCGAGCCTCGATTGATCCGGCTTCGTCTCGGTCGGGCTGAGGCAGAAGCACCGCATCGGCGGCGCGCGCGCCTGTTAGAGCATGACAACCTTTGGCTGAACCGTCATCGCGAACGGGGCGAGCCGAAGGCGGTCGCAGGCCACCCAATCCCCGTGAGCGCCGTCGAGGCTTGATTGCGTCGTCGCCGCGCTCCTCGCAACGACGAACCAGGTACGACAAATTTCGTCAGACTCTCATGACAATGCGCATCGTATCAGTTCCGAAAGACGACGGTACGCGCTCCGTTCACGAAGACCCGGTCCTGCAGGTGAAGCCGGACCGCCTCGCCGAGCACGCGACGTTCGACGTCACGGCCTTTGCGGACGAGGTCGTCCGCCGTGTCGGCGTGGTTGGCACGTTCGACATCCTGATGGATGATGGGCCCCTCATCGAGATCGGCCGTCACGTAGTGCGCCGTTGCGCCGATCATTTTGACGCCGCGATCATAGGCTTGGTGATAGGGCTTGGCGCCCTTGAACCCTGGCAGGAAGCTGTGATGGATGTTGATGCAGCGGCCGGACAGAAAACCGGCTAGATCGTCCGAGAGAATCTGCATGTACCGGGCAAGCACAATGAGTTCTGCGCCACTTTGAGTGACGACCTGCTTGATTTGCGCTTCCTGCTGAGCCTTTGTTTCCTTGGTAATGGCGAAATGATGATAGGGAATATTGCCGATCAGCGACGTGTGCAGGCCTTCCCGCGGGTGGTTCGAGATGATCGCCACGACATCCATCGGCAACTCACCGATAGTCCGACGATAAAGCAGGTCGCCCAGGCAATGATCCCATTTGGAGACGAGCAGGACGACCTTCCTGGTCAACGCTTGATCCCTGAGTCCCCAAGTCATATCAGACTCTTCAGCGATTGATTTGAAGTCTGAAGCGAGATCATCGACCCGTTGGCCTTCGCCCGGTTCGAAGGCGACGCGCATGAAGAAGCGGTCATTCGCTGGATCGTTAAATTGCTGCGCATCGACTATGTTGCACCCGCGAGCGGCGAGGAATCCCGCCACCTTCGCGACCAGGCCCGGCCTGTCGTGACATTGAAGCCGCAGGATGAACACGTCCTTCACAGTCTATTCCTCATAAAGTGCTGCAGCCTTATCGATGCGCGCGGTCATATGCGTTGATCCAGGCGACCGTCTTTTCGAGACCGCCAAAGGGATAGAAATGCAGCCGCACGGGATGGTGGTCAGGTTTCAATCCAGCCTGAAAGGCAGCAAGCAACCTGTCTGGACCAGCTGAACCCAGAAGCTGCGTGATCGAGATACCGTATTTCGCGAGAACAGCAGTGGACGCGCCGACGCCACAGCGTGCGGCAAAGCGCATCAACGTCTTGATCCCGGCGGGGCCAGGCACGCCGATACGAACCGGCGCCTTAATGCCGCGGATGCGGGCGGTTCTGAGCCAGGTGAGAATCGCATCGGGGTCGAAGCCGAACTGGGTGACTATGAGCGGCGCCATCCCGCGCCGATCGACCTCGGCACATTTTGCTTCCAAGGCTGTCCAACATTGCTCGTCAGTCATGTTGGGGTGGCCCTCGGGATGGCCCCCTAGGCCGATCGCGGTTATCCCCATCCGCTCGAACGTGCCGCTCGCGATCAGTTCGTTGCTGTCGAAAAATGGCCCTTCCGGCTCGGAAGGATCGCCAGCGATGACGAAACAGCGTTTCACGCCGGCCAGAGTGACGGCCGCCTCGAGATATTCCTCGAATTCGCTGACCGATCGGATCCGGCGGGCGGAGAAATGGGGCATGGGTTCGAAGCCGAGCGTTCGGATAAGACGTGTCGCCTCGAGGCGGGCAGCGAGGTCCTCCCCCGGCAAGAAGGTCACGGCGATCGGCGTGTCCT
The DNA here is from genome assembly GCA_035554515.1 of Sphingomonas sp. Classification (GTDB taxonomy): domain Bacteria; phylum Pseudomonadota; class Alphaproteobacteria; order Sphingomonadales; family Sphingomonadaceae; genus Sphingomonas_I. The sequence goes on from DATMIP010000229.1 coordinate 8,957, forward strand.
TCTTTACGCCTGGTGCAGCAGCGCGCAGCGAGTCGATATCTCTCGCCGTCATCTCGAGCGAATAGCCGTCCACCATATTCGTGGGCGGCCGCGCCCAATTCGGATGGATGATGGGCCTCGTCACTGGGTGTCCTCTCCTCCAGGCTGCAAATCTCTAGCGGCCACCTCAACATTCGTATAGATGAAACATTCATAAATATGATGACTAAGAATACCGTTATGGGCGACGAACCGCTCGTCATCCTCCCCGGCCTGATTTGCGACGGACGCATGTTCGTGGCCCAGATCCAGGACTTTGGGGCTCGGGTCATCGATGGTTTTTACGGTCAGGCCGATCGCATCGAAGCGATGGCGGATTATGCGCTGGACCGAATGCCGGATCGCGCGGCACTCTTGGGACATTCGATGGGCGCGAGAATTGCGCTCGAAATCTGGAGGCACGCGCCGCAACGCATATCGCGCCTGGCTCTTGCCGACACCGGCGTTCACCCGGTCCGCTCCGGCGAGCGCGAGAGCCGCTATGCGCTTCGTGATCTCGGCCGAGCGGAGGGTGCCGAGGCGCTTGTTGGCGAATGGCTCCCGCCTATGGTCGGCCGGTCACACCAAGCCGATCCGGATCTCATGGCCCGCCTCCATCGCATGGCCTGCGATGGAGGCCCCGAGGCTTACGAACGACAGATCGAGGCCCTGCTTCATCGCCCGGACGCTGAACCCGTGCTGGCAACTATCGATTGTCCGACGCTGGTCGTCGTCGGCGGCGACGATCTGTGGTCGCCCGTCGCGCACCACGAGGACATCGCGGCTCGTATTCCCGGCGCTCGGCTTAGGGTCGTCGAGAACGCCGGTCATATGGCGCCGGCGGAAGAACCGGACCAGTTCAATGCTTTTGTCCGTGAATGGATGACCTGGCGTAAAATTTCAACGAGAGATAACTGAAAGGCGAACAGCAATGAGTGGCGAAAATCTTCAGCAGCTTTTGGATTCTAAATCAAACATAGTCGATTTCCTGCGCAATCAACAGACCGGTCCGAATGTATACCAAGGAGTTCCAAGCGAATATTCGAACTGGCGCGACGAACAACGTTCGTGGGCCGAGACCGCTGTGCTGTTCAATCAGAGCTTCCATATGGTCGATTGCTCGTTACCGGGCCTGACGCATTCGAGATGCTCGCCTATCTCGCCCCGAACAGCTTCAAGGGCTTCGTGCCCGACCGGGCAAAGCAGTTCGCGCCGGTGACCCCGGACGGCTATGTCATCGGTGACGTGATCCTCTTCTACCTCGAAGCGAATAAATTCGAGCTGGTCGGGCGCGCGCCGACGATCGAATGGGTCGAATATTGGGCCTCGACCGGCAAGTGGGATGTCCGGGTCGAACGCGACGAGCGTACCGCTGCGCGACCCGAGGCCGACAGGAATATGCGGCGTAATTATCGCTTTCAGCTCCAGGGTCCGAACGCCATGAAGGTGCTTGCGTAGGCGATGGGTGCGACGCCACCGGAGCTCAAATTCTTCCACATGACGGTCGTGTCGATTTGCGGCGTCGAGGTGAGGGCGCTTCGCCATGGCATGGTCGGCCAACCAGGTTACGAGTTGTTCGGTCCATGGAAGGATTATGACGCGGTTCGCAACGCGCTGATCGGAGCGGGCAAGGAGTTTGGCCTCACACTGTGCGGCGGCCGCACCTACAGCTCTAACACGCTCGAATCCGGCTGGATCCCGTCGCCGCTTCCGGCGGTCTATACCGGCGAAGCCCTGAAGGACTATCGCGCCTGGCTTAGCGCAAAATCCTACGAGGGCACGTGCTCGATCGGTGGCAGTTTCGTCTCCAACGATATCGAGGATTATTATTTGACGCCTTGGGACCTGGGTTATGGCATCATGGTCAAGTTCGACCATGACTTCGTTGGCCGCGAGGCCTTGGAACGGATGAAGGACCTGCCGCAACGCACCAAGGTTACGCTCGCGCTCGACAACGAGGACGTCGTTCGCGTGATGAGCTCGATGCTCCAGACCGGCGACAAGGCAAAATTCATGGAATTCCCGAGTTCGGTCTATGCGATGCATCCGTATGACGCGGTCCTGAAGGACGGCAAGACCGTCGGCATCTCGACGTGGATCGGCCATACCGTCAACGCTGGCCGTTTCCTTTCGCTGGCGATCGTCGATGCGGAGCTCGCGGTGCCCGGCACCGAGGTTACGCTTCTGTGGGGTGAGCCCGATGGCGGAAGTTCAAAGCCGACGGTCGAACGGCACGTGCAGACCGAGATAAGGGCAGTCATCGCGCCCGTACCCTATTCCGAGGCCGCGCGGGATTCGTACGCCGACGGGTGGCGCACAAGGTCCGCCTGACCCCGCGAAATGCCCTGACGGACGAAGGCCGGCGGTCATATAGCCGTCGGCCTATCCTGTCCGCACATGGAACTGGAGCGCGCGCGATTATTCGTCAGGCCGCCTCGCGCACCAGGTCCTTGCACGCAGATGCGATCGCGCGACCCGATTTCACGACATGGCTCGCGATGCGGACCTTCATCTCGGCTGTGAGCCGCGGAGTGGGCGCGCCCACGCTCAACGCGGCAACAGCCTGCCCGTCATTCATGATCGCCACCCCGATGCCGGTGATACCGACCGTAAATTCGTCGCGTGTGAAGGCAACGCCGGTTGTGCGTATTGTCTCCAGTTCCGCTGACAGGGCGTCGCGCTCGCAAATCGTGTGCGAGGTGAACTGATTTCGCTCGCTCTCGGCGAAATAGCGATCGAGATCGGTATCACGGAGTGCTGCCAGCAGAGCCTTGCCGGCGGATACGCAGTGCATCGGCGTGCGCGCGCCGACTTCGATCGCATAACGCAAGGGCTGGCCGGACGTCTCGGTAACGATCGCTTCGACTTCCCAGTCGACCTGGATGAACAACGAGGTTGTTTCGTTGACGAGATCGCGCAGCGATTTCACGAAGGGACGAGCGAGATCAGCCAGTGAGATGGCGGTTTGCGGTCGCTGAAAGCGATCGAGGCCCGACCCGGCATAATATCGCCGTCCTTCGCGCCTGAGGTAGCCACGCTCGACGAGCGTACCGAGCAGATAGGACAGGCTGGAGATCGGTATCGCGAGAGCAGACGACAATTCCTGGGCGATCACACCCGACGGTCTCGCCACGACATACTCGATGAGGTCGAGCGTTCGCAGCGCCGATTTTACGCCTGACTGAGAAGCGGTTCCGTTCATGCGCCTCGCTCAAAATAGCAATGAACCACGACGTTCCGCGAATTTCCATCCCTGATCGGTTTTCACGAATCTGTCCGTGAAGCTACCGATCTTGACCGGTTGATCCGGCATGAAGAGGGCAAGAGCGCATTCACCGCGCGCCTCGCGAGCATCGACAGCGTCGATAACTATATTGGTCCATAGATGGCGCGACATTCGCGCGGGTCGTGACCGGAATGCGGCGCGTATAGCTTCGCGCCCCTTGATCCAATCGTCCGGCGCACTTGGGCGCGACATACGCGCGTCCTCAACAAACAATTCGATCAACGAATCCCACTGACCGGCGTCGTTCAGATTGGCATATCGATTCACGAGCTGGGCACATGCATGCTCGATCGCTTGGCGCTCCTCGGGGTCATAGGCGCTTGTCCGCGAGGTCGGCCCCCTCGCGCAGCGCCCGGAGCTTCTTCCAGGTGACGTCCGGATCAATCTTGCCGTAGCCCGCGAAGGTACCGAAGCCGCAATCCGTACTGGCGACTACCCGATCCTTACCCATGAAGGCGGCATAACGCTCGATGCGTTGGGCGACCAATTCGGGATGTTCGACATAGTTGGAGCAGCTGTCGATCAGTCCGGGAGCGAGGATCTTATCGTCTGGCACTGCCGCGTCGCGCCACACGACCCATTCATGCTCGTGGCGTGGATTGGCCGCTTCAAACAGAATCGTTGCGGGGCGCGCGGCAAGAATGATGCCGACGATTTTCTCGAGCGGGATGTCGTGATCGTGAGGACCTTCGTAATTGCCCCAGCAAACATGCATGCGCATCTTGTCCGCCGGTATGTTGGCGGTTGCCGCGTTGAGTGCCTCGACGTTGGCGGCGGCGGTCCTGAGAAACTCTTCGTCGCTCTGGTCCTGATATCCGGTATGCCGCGACATGGCGAGATCGGGACAATCGAGCTGCAGGTCAATGCCGGCCGCCGCGATTGCCTCATATTCCGGCCGCATGGCCTCTACGATGTCGGCCAAATAGGCCTCGTGGGATGGATAGTAACGATTTACCTGAAACGCGGTGATCAGCCCGGGCGACGCCGCGTTCATGAAGGCGCGACCCTGGCCGCCATGCAGCGCGAGCGCGGCCTTGAAGCGACGAAGATCGTCCTCAAGCGGAGCCAGCGTCTTCAGGCGCACGGGGCCGATGCACGAGGCGCGCGTGAACTCCTGGCTTCCCATGATGGCCGCGAGCCTTTTCGACAACGTCGGATGCACCGCCAGATCGGCGGCAGGCTTCCGATCAACGTGACCGCCAAATCCCTCAAGCCGTTCGATCATATAGGTGGAATAGCCGACTTTCCCGAGCTCGCCATCGCTCACGATCGATACGCCAGCCGCAATCTGTTTCGTTACCGCATCCTCGACAGCGCCCTGGACGGCGGAATCGAAGGCAGCAGCGTCGTAGGGCTCACCTTTGTCGCTGGCGAGAAGCAACGGGGTCAGGACCTCCCCTCGGGGCAAGCTTCCCACATGCGTTGTCAAGATCATCGACTATAACCTCTTTGGCGATCAAATTCACATATATGATCACATCGGTATAGCGAAGGCATATCTTTGACGCCGCCTCATCCCAATCGACCGATATGGTCATGGCCGCTCCTTGATCGAATGTGACGCTCGGGGCCTGCGGCGGACGGCGGTGATGATTTGTCGAGACCGGCGGCCACGAATCTTTGCCCTGTTGTGGGTCGATGCGCGCCGTGCGGTTCGACGTCGGTCGCTTACCCGTCGGCAAATGGTCGGCACATGATCGGCGCTTCGTCAGGTCCTCATCCTGTCGCGCAATATCCTTCCGGGTCATTCTGGCCGTGAGCTTAAGGCCTTTTCGGCCGTGCTCGAATTTTGGGGACATTGGGGACACAGGAGTGACGGTCATGAGAGTATCTCACGCGTTGATTTCGGCTGGCCTGTTGCTTGGCGCATATCCGGCCGCCGCCGCGATCGGCGTCACCGACGATCCGGTACTTTTCTGGAATGATCTCGCTATCAAGTCGGTCGGCGGTCCGGCACCCGCGCAGGCGCGGGCGATCGCGATGATGAACACGGCGATGTATGACGCGGTGAACCGGGCACGCAATGGGACGCGCCACTATTACAACCTTGGCGTGAGCGCGCCGGGCGGGGATGTTCGCGCCGCCGCCGCGCAAGCGGCGCACGACGTATTGATCGCGGTCAATCCATCCCAGGCAGCCGCCTATAACACGGCGTTGGTCTCCAGCCTGGCGCAGGTCAGCGACGGCGCGGCGAAGAGTGCTGGCGTTGCGACTGGCGCGGCTTATGCCTCGGCGATGGTCGCGGCGCGGAGCAATGATGGCTCGGCGACCGTGGTCGCCTACGTTCCCGGAACGCTTCCAGGGCAATGGCGCCCGACGCCTCCTGGCTTCGCACCCGCCGCGGTCCCGCAGTGGGGCGGCGTCACGCCGTTTTTGATGAATTCGGGTTCGCAATTTCGCCCCGCGCCGCCACCCAGCCTCGACAGCGCCGAATATCTCGCCGCCTATAATGAGGTGAAAGAGATCGGATCCGCCATGAGCGCAACGCGCCTCGCGGATCAGACTAACAGCGCGCTGTTCTGGGATGCGTCGAACGGCACGACATGGATCCGCATCGGGGTCGACGTGATCGCCGATGACGGGCTCTCGACGTTCGCGAACGCCAGGGTCATGGCCGAACTGTCCGCGGCCGTCGCCGACTCCCTGATCGCCGGATTCGACGCCAAATATACCTATAATTTCTGGCGGCCGGTCACGGCCATTCGGGAGGGCGATAATGACGGAGTCGCCGGTACGTTGGGCGACGCGAGCTGGACCCCGCTATTCGGCACGCCCGCGCATCCGAGCTATCCGTCTGCCCATTCGCTGCAGTCCGGAGCCGCCTCGACCGTTCTGCTGTCATTGGTCCAGGACCAGGCTTTTTGCAACACGATCGGGCCGGACACGCGGTGCTTCGCCGGCATCGGCCAGGCCGCACAAGATGCTGCGGACAGCCGCTTGTGGGGCGGGATTCACTTCCGTTTCGACAATGAGATCGGCTTGGCGACGGGGCAAGCCATCGGCCAATGGGCGCTCGGCCATTCCGCCTTTAACCCGGTGCCTGAGCCCGCAAGCTGGGCTTTGATGATCACGGGCTTCGGGCTGACGGGTGGCGCTTTGAGGCGGCGATCTGTGCGCTTGAAATTCAGCTGAAGTGGCGTGGGCGGCCTTGCTGCTGCCCCCCTACAGCCCCCGGCCAAAAGGGTCCGCCGAGTGACAGGCGGAGTTCCTAATAGTGGCGATTATTGCATTGTAAGATGGAGGAGGCAAGCCGTGACAGCACTTCAAGATCTCAAAGCTGCGTGTAAGACGAAGGAGCACGCCGGTACGGCGAAGCTACTTGAGACGGGCGAAACATTTGCGCTGATAGGACGTCCCGCACCGGCCAACGATGGGTATATCTCTCTAGAAATGCCTGGAGGATTCTTTATATCGGTAGGCGAAGATGCGGTTGTCAGCGTGGAATCTGATGGGGATATATTTCTTGTTATAGTACGGGCTTCGTCCCCTGCTGTTGTACGACACGAAGCAGTTATAACCTTGAAACACGATGGTGATCTGTGCTCTTGTGAGAAGAAGAATCATGATTCCAGCTCACCAGGTTCAATTCTGCGAACTTCTACAGGTTCCGGAAGCATTGGCAGCATTGATGAGTTTTTTGGTTGTTATCATTGTAGATTTTATTTGATCTGTAGGCCATTCGTATTTCGTGGCCAGCAGCATAGAGTCTGCGTCCTTGGTGTAGATTGCCGCAATACCTGCACAGTTTAGATCGTAGCAGAATACTACATATCGAGTGCATTCTTCTGCATTGCGTGCGGCAATTAGCACCTAACCGATCTCAACCA
>DATMIP010000230.1:0-6638 GCA_035554515.1 Sphingomonas sp.
CTAGGATCGGAACCGCCCGCCGATACGAGCGGCCAAAACGGCGACGCAGGCGTTGACGGCAGAATTCTGAACGCGGGCCGTTTACCCGGAGCGCATTCGCGTGCCGTCGACGCCCCGGCGGAATCAGGTGCCGGCATTTAGCGCAGGCTTAAGTCCACGCACCGCCGCGACGTCGCCCATGAATATTTGCAGCGCGTCGTGCGCCTTCTGCGCCATGGGCTTTTCCAGCAGCTTGAGCTCGTTGATCACCACCTCGAGCGCCTCGGCCAAATGCCCGATCTGTTTGCCGTAGCTTCCGATCGTCTCGATCGCGCGCCGCTCGATCTCGGGGTTGGATGAATCGCCCAGATTGATGCTGAACAGGCTGAATTGCCATCCAGGGAGGATCGATTGATTGAGCGCGCTGGGCGCCATCTGGATCGGGATGTTGACGTCTGCCATTGCTGCCTCCGTGCGATCGCCGGACTGTCGCACGGGCCGATGGCAATTGGGAGGCTCGAATGCCCCAGGACATCAGTATCGCGTCGGCCGGGGCTGTTGCCGCTCAGACGTCCGACGCGTGGGGGCGCGTCTGATCCATGGCACGCAATGGAAGGCGCTCATCAACATATACATGGGCGCCATTCCACCCAGCGGCGAAGCATCGTGCACCGCCGAACAATATAGATTCATCGGCCCGCCGCCATGAAATGCGGTCAGCATCGCCATGGCCGCAAAGCTTGGCGTCGCCGCCAGGCTCAGCCAGTCAGCCGCGGTTGAGTGGAGACTTACCCGTGCTTCATGATCGCCAATATCGCACGCGCAACCGCGGTCCTCACTCATAATTCCCTCCTGCCGTCACGCGTCGGTCTTGTTCCGGAACGCCGCCTCGCCGGCGTCGGAAATCTCTACCCATTTTTGATCGGGCGTGGCGTCGGCATCGTAATTGTCGTGCCAGTTCCACCATTTGTACGTTGGCGTCTGGGGATAGCCCTCGGGCGAGTCCTCCCACACCTCCTGGCGTCCGAGCGCGGTCAAATCCAGGAAGCTCCACGTACTACCTATCGCCTCGTCGCCGCGATTATTGATGAAATAGGTGCGGAAGATTCGGTCGCCGTCGCGAATGAACGCATTGTGGCCATGCCATTCGTCCACGCCAAAGTCGGCGTCGAAACTGTCGGTGATCGTGTACCACGGCATTTCCCAGCCCATGCGGGCTTTCAGCCGAGCAATATCGGCCTGCGGTGCCCGCGAGACATAAGCGAGCGTGGTGTCACGGGCGTTGAGATGCGCAAGATGGGCGACCTGATCGGCACCCAGCGAGCATCCGCGACAGGCATGTTCGGGCCAACCATATACGCCCGGCTCGAAGAAAGCGCGGTAGACCACCAATTGCCGGCGGCCCTCGAACAGATCGAGCAGGCTTGCCTTCCCATTTGGACCGTCGAACGCATAATCCTTCTCGACCGCCATCCACGGCATCCGCCGGCGCTCAGCGACCAGCGCATCGCGGGCACGCGTCAGGGCTTTCTCTTTCACCAACAGCTGTTCTCGCGCCGCTTCCCATTCCGAAAGCGATACGATCGGGGGCCTCTGGCTGGGTAATGAACCCGATGAAACAATGTCATTTTGCATGTTTGCAGCTCCTGCTTGCAGATAGCGGCGTCAGCCCTGCTGATCCGCGGACCCCTGCTCGTCTGCCAACGCACCGAGGCGCGAAACGACCTTGGTCCAGCCACCGCTCATGTTGCGATAGGCAGTTTCGTTCCTGGGCAGGACGAAACCCGTATGGGTGACGTGCAATCGCGTCCCGCCTTTCGCCTTGGCCAGCGTGAACGTGACGACCGTATCGAGCAATGAGCCGTAGCCGATATTGCTCTCGTCGCCGCCGCGCCATGAATATGCGAAGCGCTCGTTCGGAACGATCTCCAAAATTTCGCACCGGATCACCCCATCCCATGCACCCGCCGGCGTCGTTTGATAGGTGAAGCGATTTCCCACGACCGGCTCGAATCCGGTCGGCTCCATCCCAAGCCAGCGGCCCATCAACTCACCTGACGTCAGCGTCTTCCACACCGTGTCGATCGCGTGAGGGAAGATTTCGTCGACCACGATCTCCTGCGAGCGGGTCTGCAATGCCACGTCGTTCATGGATCAATCTCCTTCAAAAGAGTGCGCAGATTGGCGAACCGTTCGCGCCAGAAGGCGTCATAGTGGCTCAGCCAGTCGAACAGCGGGACCAGTCCTTCCGGCTTGGCGCGGTAGAAGACATTGCGCCCCTGGGGACGCTCGATCACCAGGCCGGCCTGCCTCAATGACCGAAGATGTTGCGAGACCGCACCCTGCGTCACACCGCTCGCACGCGTCAGATCGGCCACGTTGATCTCCTCCGACCGCGCGATCCGCTCGAACACCGCCCGCCGCGTTGGATCGGCGAGCGCGCGCATGACGCTATCGATGCTGTGGGTTTCGGTCATGACCATTGTATTAGCTTAAGCTAATTCATTAGTCAATGCTGATATTACGCGCTGGGCTCGGTGCGACTCAAGCCTCGGCGATCGGTATGAACAGGCTGCGCTTGGTAAAGCGGCGAACATTGGGATTTTCGCTCATCAAGCGTCCCATAAGCCGGTCATAGGATTCAACGTCGGTGACGTGAGCACGAGGATGAAGTCGGCGCTACCGGAGACACGGAAAACCCGCTGCACCTGATCTGCGGCATTCGACCATATCCGCAGATCAAACCGCAAGGGGCAGTCGCGCGTCGATCAAGTCCAGATAAGATCGTGCGACACGCGCTACATCGTGGCGGTTTGACAATAGCGGGTCGATGGATTGTGGCCGCGGCCGGCGCAGCATGCCCTGCAAGGCATAGGCGATCGCTCCCGCGTCGGGCTCGACCACGGTGGCGACCGTGGCGTGCCGCAATATCTCGTCGAGCGCCGGCGAGCAGGGCGTTACCAGGACTGGCGTGGCGCACGCCAGCGCTTCGACGAGCGAGGCGGGATATCCTTCGTAGCGCGAAGTCATCAGGTAGCAGGAAGCGCGCTTTAGCCAGCGTTCGACGTCGACCGCATGCCCCGGCAGCTGTACGCGCTGATGAAGCCCGAGACGCGCGATCATCCTGGTCAGCCGCGCCCGTTCGCTGCCCTCACCGAATATCACAAGACGCGCATCGGTCCATCGCGACAGAAGCGCCATCGCCTCGACGGCAAGCGCGAAATTTTTCTGCGGCTCCAGCCGTCCGACGGCGACGATCAAGCCCGGATCGCGCTCCACGGCGGACACGGACGCCGCGGCGCCGGTTTCGAAGATCGGCTCCCACCGCGCCGATATCTTGTTGCCGCCGATCAATCGCGTGGCCTCCGAGCAAAGTGCAGGACTCATTGCGATCAACACATCGACCCGCGCGGTGAGCGCCTTGAGCACAGCAAACCTGAGCGCTCCCGCAAGGCCGCGACGGTCCTGTCGAACCAACGGGTTGCTGATCTTGCAGAAGTTGGTGGCGCCGGATCGATCCCGGGCGGCAAAGGAGGCAAGCACGAGGAGGTGAAAATTGCCCGGAGCGAACACCGCATCGGGCCGAAAGCGTTCTGCAGCGTGCGCGAGTGCAAACCCCAGACGCATCCGTGATATAAAACCGCGGGGTATAGGGGGCACAGCCGGCTCTACCTGAACATCCGGGCCGACCAGCCGGCGCGCGGGCCCCGCTTCGCTCCCGCAGAAGATCCGGACCCGCCTGCCGAGGCATGCCCACTGGTTGGCGAGTCGAATCGCCGCTCTTTCGGTTCCTCCCCCCGAGAAATCGTGGAGAACGATCAGGATCCGCTGAGCATGTCTGGCTGGACGCGTATCTTCCCTCTCCTCCAGGCCGTTTCGCGGGCGTAGCTGCCGGGGGCGATCTTCAAGTGTTTGCGTCATCGGCGCAGTGACGCCGCTCCCGCGGCGATCCCGCACCTCCTCAATCACTCTGTGGTGGCCGCGGTCTACAGGTGCGGTTCCGGACGCTCGCTGCCGTCTTCTCAGCGATATGGGCGAGACGACCTACCGCCAGCGCAACATTGTCGCCTTTCCCCCGGCCCGCTATATTGGCCGGGCGAAAGGGCGCATGAGGCTCGGAATGGTCGCAAGCGGACTCTGCGCAGTACTTTTGGCCAATCGCGCGCCGTTGCTGCGTTTCCTGCGAGCCCGTGGTGCGGGCGAGGATGCCGAAGACGTGATGCAGGAGCTGTGGCTGAAGATCGAACGGCTGCAGCCGCAGGGGCCAATCGGCGATCCGCGCGCCTATCTTTTCTGCATGGCGGACAATCTGATGCACGATAGAGGGCGCGCCGCCATGCGGCGTTTGCGCCGTGAACACGCCTGGGGCGAGGCGGGATACGGCCCGACCGGACAAGACGAGGCGCCGTCCGCCGAACGGGCGCTGGCGGCACGTCAGCGGCTGGGGCAGGTGGAACTCGCGCTGGCGAGTCTGGGTGCGCGCTCGCAAGCAATCTTCCGCCGCTTCCGGATTGACGGCATCAGCCAGGTCAATATCGCGAGGGAGGAAGGGATCAGCCTCAGCGCCGTCGAAAAGCATTTGCAGCGGGCATACCGGCTGCTCGCGACGCTGGTTGACGAAGAGCAGGACGAGCCTGCCAGCGCGAAGCGCGCGCCATGAACGGGCCGCACGTTACCGATCAGGCCGCCTTGTGGATGGCGCGCTCGCGCGATCCACACTTCAGCGACTGGGATGCTCTGACCGACTGGCTCGAGGCCGATCCGGCTCACAATCGAGCCTATGAGGCCGCCTTCGCCGGCCACGAGCTGGCGGGAGAGCTGAAGCCATTGGCGGTGGTGCCGACGGAAGTCGTCACGCGTCGTCACTGGCGCTGGTATGCGACCGGTGGTGCGGGTGCCGCCGCGGCAGCGGCAGCGGCCTGGTTCGCGCTGATGATCCCGGCTGCAGCTCCCGCACCGATGATAGCCGAGACAAACTTCGGCGAGCGGCGGCTGGTGGCGATGGCCGACGGTACACGGATCGCGCTGAACGGGGGATCGCGCCTGGTGCTGAGCGCCAGCGACCCGCGAACCGCCCGACTGGAGCGCGGCGAAGCGATGTTCAACGTCGTCCATGACGATAACCGGCCATTCACTGTCGACGTCGCCGGCGAGCGCCTTGTCGACCTGGGTACCCGCTTCAACGTCATCCGCAGGACGCGCGACAGCGAAATCGCGGTGGCCGAAGGTGCCGTGCTCTACGACCCGCAAGGCGCCGCCGTCCGGCTCGGGCCCGGACGTCAATTGCGCAAGCAGGATCAAAGCCGCCTGGTCGAGGTGTCGGATGTCGATCCGGCGGCCGTCGGAACGTGGGCCGCCGGCCGGCTCGTCTATCGTGGCGCCCCTCTTTCGCGCGTGGCCGAGGACCTTGGCCGCCTGACCGGCGAGCGGATGGAGATAGGCCCGGATCTGGCACGCCGCGCCTTTACCGGCGTGATCGTCGTGCCCGGGACCGGCCGCCGGCGCTTTTTTCAGCGACTGGGCCTGGTGCTCGATGTCGACATCGCCAGCCGGCCATCGGGTTATTATATGAAGGCGCGTGCGGGCCGCTGATTCTCTGGCGATCGTGGCGCTGACCCTGGCCGCCGCGCCTGTCTCGGCAGCCGCCTCCGCGCGCATGCGGATCGACATTCCGGCCATGCCCCTCGGCGATGCCCTGATCAGGCTGGCCGGGCAGACCGGCTCAACTATCGGCGTCACCGATGCAGCGGTATCGCGCCTGCGCATGCGATCGATCCGCGGTCGAATGAGCCTCGCAAGTGCGCTGGAACGTCTGCTGAAGGGGCAGCCTGCCAGGGCCGTGCAGATCGATGCGGTGACCTGGCGGGTGGTGGCGGCAGCGCCGGTTGCGGCGCGCCCTGTCCTCACCCGCACGGAATCCCTGCCAGCCGGAGCGGACATCGTCATTACGGCCGCAAAAACCGGAACGAGCCGATCGCGCTATGCCGGCACGGTCCTGGTCGTCACGGGCAGCGAGCTTGGTGTCGGTCCCCAGGGACGCGGGACTGATGCGCTGGTCGAGCGGCTTCCGGGACTGAACTCGACGCATCTCGGCTCGGGACGTAACAAGCTGTTCATCCGTGGTATCGCGGATTCCAGCTTCAACGGACCATCACAGGCGCTTGTCGGGCAATATCTGGGCGACGTGCGGCTGAACTATAACGCGCCCGATCCCGATCTCAGCCTCTACGATGTGGACGCCGTAGAGGTCATTGAAGGACCCCAGGGCACCCTTTATGGTGCCGGATCGCTCGCCGGCGTGCTCCGCATCGTTCCACGACCCGTGAACATGAATGCGGCCGAAGCGAGCGTGGCGGCCGGTCGGTCCTTTACCAGCCAGGGGGCGCCGGGCTCCGATCTGGTGGGAATGGTCAATCTGCCGCTCGCCCCGGGCGTCGGCATCCGCCTGGTGGCGTTCGATGACGTGGAAGGCGGCTATATCGACGACGTGGGACGCGGCCTGTCTGACGTCAACCGCACGCGCAAAATTGGTGGCCGCGCCGCCGTGCGGGTTGATGCGGGCCACTGGAGGATCGACTTCGGCGGAGTCCTGCAGAATATCGGCACCCGCGATGGGCAATATGCCGAACGTACCCTGCCACCCCTCACGCGCTCCAGTC
>DATMIP010000231.1:0-4351 GCA_035554515.1 Sphingomonas sp.
GAATCGCCATCGGTGATGTAGCGCAGGCCCGCTGCTTCGACGGCGTCGGCCTTGATCCTGGCGGCGGCATCCGTACCCGCGCCATACAGCCAGTCGACCGCCGCTTTGTCCCACGTCCCGATGCCGCTGGCATAGGCGTCCGACAGATCGGGCGCGCCGTCCTTCAGCCCGATGCGCGGCGGCGGATAATCCATCACCGACGCGCGATCCTGGGTCGAGCCCGCGAAATTGTGCGCGAAGCCGATCGCATGGCCAACCTCGTGCGCGCCGAGCTGGCTGATGCGCGCGAGCGCGACGCGCACCGGATCGTTGGGCCCGCCGTCGTTGAGGCCGGCCGTCCCGACCAGCCCTTCATAGATGAGGATATCCTGCCGCACGCGCAGCGCGCCGAGCACGACCGCGCCCTTGACGATCTCTCCCGTGCGCGGATCGGCGATCATTTGCCCGAACGACCAGCCCCGCGTCGCGCGATCGACCCAGTTCACGACATTGTAGCGCACGTCCATCGGATCAACGTCCGGCGGCAGGATCTTCACCTGGAAGGCATCGATATAGCCTGCGTTTTCGAACGCCTGTCCCCACCAGGCCACGCCCTTCGCAAGCGCATCGCGGATCGGGGCGGGCGCGGCATTGTCGATGTAAAAGACGATCGGCTTCCTGACGCGCGATCGCGGCGCGGCCGGATCGGTCTTCTCCAGCCGGAAACGCGTCGCCAGATCGTAGACCACCGGCTCACCCAAAGGCGCCGCGAAATCCACCGCCTGCACGCCGAACGTGCCCGCGCGCGGATCGAAGCGGCGCGGCTTGAATCCGGCATCGGGCAGGCGGACCAGGCTGTGATGGACGATCAGGCTGATCTGGCGCGGATCGGGCGCGATATTCTCGATCTCCGCCCCCGGCGTATCCGATTTGTAGCTTTGCAGTGCCTCCAGCTCGATATTGTCGGGGAAGACCTTCGTCGCGGCGGCGTCGGCCGCGCTCAGCGCCGGATCGAGATGGAAGCCCTTCGCGCCATTCTGTTCGAGCAGGCGCGCCAGCCCCATCGTGTCGGTTGCCAGAAAACCGGATATGTCGATCACGATCCGCCCGTCGGGCAGCGACTTTTCGATCTTGCCCATCCACGGCGTGGTGAAGGCAAAGCTGTCGCGCGCGGCGGCCTGCTCGGCTGCCGGCGCGTTCGATGCGCGGAAGCGCGGATTTTCATACTGGATCGCGATCTTGCCGCCCAGCCGCCGGAAGACGAGCACATAAGTGCTGCCGGTCAACCCCTTGTCGAGGTTGATCTCGGCCGATCCGATGCCGGTCCGCAAGATCGTCGCGTAGAGAAAGCGGCCCGATATGCCCTGCGCATCGGGCGCGGGCAGGGTGAGCAGCACGCGCCCGCCGGTCTTGTCGATATGGACGGGCAGCAGGCCGTCGGCGGCGATTGTGCCTTTGAAAAGATCGGCGGGCGGCGCCGGGGGGACGGGGGCGGATTGCGCGGACGTCGCCAACAGGGTGGCGACCAAAGCCAGAAATGTCCGCTTCAATGCCCGTCCCCTTCGCGTAACAGGGTGCGATGCTAGCGAGGCGGTGTGCAGCCTGCTAGCCGTGCACCGATGTCGCAGCCCGAAATCGTCCTCATCCTGGCGCGCGCCGACAATGGCGTGATCGGCCGCGACGGCCAATTGCCATGGCACCTGCCCGCCGACCTTCGGCATTTCAAAGCGCTCACCAGCGGCAAGCCGATGATCATGGGCCGGCGCACGTTCGACAGCTTGCCCGGCCTGTTGCCCGGCCGCCGCCATATCGTGCTGACGCGCGATCGCGACTGGAGCGCATTAGGGGCGGAGGTGGCGCACGACGTCGCCGGCGCGCTGGCGCTGGCAGGCGGCGATCGGGTTTCGGTGATCGGCGGCGCCGAGGTATTCGCCTTGTTCCTCGATCGCGCCGACCGGATCGAGTTGACGGAGGTTCATGCGGAGGTGGCGGGCGATGCTTATGTGCCGGCGCTGGACCCGGCGCGATGGCGCGAGGTGGCGCGCGAGGCGCATGGCGCGGTGGGCGACGCGCCGGCTTTTAGTTTCGTGACGTTCGGGGCGGTGGGCGATTAGGGGTTGGAAGCCGACGCTTCGAACCGGTCATTGCGAGCCCCGCAGGGGCGCGGCGAATCCAGATTCGCAGGCTGGCCAGATTTGCAGCCTGGATCGCCACAGCGCTACGCGCTTCGCGATGACAGCGGCAGGATGACCCGCGGCTCATCCGTCTGGCTTTCACCACTAGGGGGCGTCATGCTCGGTACGCCCGCCGCGCTGGTCATTTTCCCGGGCCCGCGGTTGAGGATGCTTGTCGCCCCAACCTCCGCCGGGGTGACGGGTAGAGGCGCGAACAGCATTTGGCCCGGCGCGTATCGCTCTCTATAGGCGCGGCATCATGACGCTTCTCTACAGCGATGCGCCGTTGCCGCCGGCCTTGCGCGGCGCGGTGATCGCGCTTGGCAATTTTGACGGCTTTCACCGCGGCCATCAGGCGGTAGTCGGGCGCGCGGTCGAACGCGCGCGGGGTGAAGGTCGCCCGGCGATCGTGGCTACGTTCGATCCGCATCCGGCGCGCTATTTCCGCGCCGACAGCCCGCATTTCAGGCTGACCACGCTGGACCAGCGCGCGCGCCTGTTCGCTGAGGCCGGGGCGGACGCGACACTGGTGCTGAAGTTCGATGCCGGTCTCGCCGCGCTCAGCCCCGAGCAATTCGTGGCGGACGAACTGGTCGGGCGCTTCGGCGCGGCGGCGGTGGTGACCGGCGAGGATTTCACGTTCGGCAAGGCGCGTGCGGGCACCGCGCCGATGCTGGCTTCGATCGGGGCTGGGCATGGTATGGCGGCGGAAACGGTCCTGGCCGTGTCCGACGCAGAGGGTATCATCTCCTCCAGCCGGATCCGTGACGCGCTCGTTGCGGGCGATTGCGCGACGGCGACGCGGCTGCTGACGCGGCCGTTCGCGATCGAAGGCGCGGTGATCCATGGCGACAAGCGCGGGCGCGCGCTTGGATATCCGACCGCGAACGTCGAAATGGGCGATTATCTGCGGCCGCGCTTTGGCATTTATGCGGTGCGCGCGCGTCTCGGCGACGGGCGAGTGTTGGAAGGTGTAGCCAATCTCGGCATCCGGCCGAGCTTCGATCCGCCGAAAGAATTGCTCGAACCATATTTCTTCGACTTTGACGGCGAGCTGTATGGGCGCACGATCGAGGTTTCGTTGGTGGAATTTCTGAGGGCGGAAGCGAAGTTCGACAGCCTGGATGCGCTCAAGGTGCAGATGGCGGTGGATTGCGACGCGGCGCGTCACATTCTTTCCGCGGGCTGACGGGACATCGTCCGCATTTGTCATTGCGAGGAGCGTAGCGACGAAGCAATCCAGGCCCGACGGTTGGACTGGATTGCTTCGCTACGCTCGCAATGACGGTTTGTGGCAGGCCATTCCTTCGCTAAAGCGCCCGCCAACATGTCTGACACCCCTGAAAACGCAAAACGCGATTATCGCGACACCGTCTTCCTGCCGAAGACCGACTTCCCGATGAAGGCGGGCCTTGCCGCCAAGGAGCCGGCGATCCTCGCCAAATGGCTCGGCGATAATCTGTACGCGCAACTGCGCGCGAAGCGGGCGGGGCGCGAGCGCTTCATCCTCCATGACGGCCCGCCTTACGCCAATGGCGACATCCATATGGGCCATGCGATGAACAAGGTGCTCAAGGACATCGTCGTCCGCACTCAGTCGCTGCTCGGCAAGGACGCGCCTTACGTGCCCGGCTGGGATTGCCATGGCCTGCCGATCGAGTGGAAGGTCGAGGAGGCCTATCGCGCCAAGAAGCAGAATAAGGACGAGGTGCCGGTCGATCAGTTCCGCGCCGAATGCCGCGCTTATGCCGCCAAATGGGTCGCGGTGCAGCGCGAGCAGTTCGAGCGGCTGGGCGTGATGGGCGAGTGGGACAATCCCTACCTCACCATGAATTATGCGTCGGAAGCGGTGATCGCGGGCGAATTGCTCAAGTTCGCCGAGACCGGCCAGCTCTATCGCGGCGCCAAGCCGGTGATGTGGTCGCCGGTCGAGAAGACCGCGCTCGCCGAGGCCGAGGTCGAATATGAGGATATCGTCTCGACCCAGGTCGATGTGGCGTTTGAGATTGTCGAGAGCCCGATCCCGGAGCTGGTCGGCGCGCATGCGGTGATCTGGACGACCACGCCGTGGACGATCCCGGTCAACCAGGCTTTGGCTTACGGGCCGGAGGTCGAATACGCGCTGATCGAGTCAACGCGGAGCCTGGCGCAGGTAGTTCAGCCTGGTCAGCCGACCCCGGTTATGCAGCCGTATCGCT
>DATMIP010000232.1:0-3262 GCA_035554515.1 Sphingomonas sp.
GGCGATACGATCGAGGTCGAAATCAGCAATCTGGGTACGTTGCGCCACCCGATCGAGGACGAAATACGATGAGCGAGTTGGACGGCATCGTCGAGTCGGTGAATCTTGCGGCCGAGGAAGGCCGGATGGGATTCTATGAAAAAGCCCGTGGAGAGAATCTCGCGCCTTTGTGGCGCGTCCTTCACGGGCTTGTGACCGGTCAGCCCAAGGTTACCGCCGTTCCGGCGCACTTCGCCTATCAGCGGGTCCGGCCTTACCTGATGGAAGCCTGCGACCTGATCGGCACTGAAGAAGCCGAACGCCGCGTGCTGGTGCTGGAAAACCCGGGCCTGGCGGGCCAGTCCAGGCTCACGCCAAGCCTCTTCTGCGGCCTTCAGATCATCCTTCCCGGGGAGATCGCGCCGGCGCACAAGCATGTCGCCTCGGCGCTGCGCTTCATCGTGGAAGGGTCCGGCGCCTATTCGGCGATCGCCGGCGAAAAAACGATGATGGAGGTCGGTGATTTCGTCATCACGCCCAGCATGAGCTGGCACGATCACGGGAACGAGTCCGACGCGCCGATGGTGTGGATCGACGGTCTCGACATGCACATGGTCAATCTGTTCAGCGCGTCGTTCCGCGAGAACTACCCCGGAGAGAGCCATCCCAGCACGAAGCCCGAAGGCGCCACGATGGCGGAGGTGGGATGCAACATGGTGCCCGATGGCTATGAACATGGTTCGCAGACATCGCCGATCTTCAACTACCCTTATTCGCGCACGCGGGACGCGCTCGCGAAGATTGCGCGGTTCCGCGAGCCCGATGACTGCCATGGGTTCAAGATGAACTACATCAATCCGCTCACCGGCGGCTCGGCCATGCCGACAATTTCGACGGCGATGCGGCTTCTGCCCAAGGGCTTCGTCACCAGGACCTACCGGTCGACGGCCGCGACAATCTTCAATGTCGTCGAGGGCACCGGAATTGCGCGGGTCGGCGATCAGGTATTTCACTACAGGCCCCAGGACATCTTCGTTGTCCCCAGCTGGTTCCCGCTGGTCATCGAAGCCACCGACGAGAGCGTTTTGTTCAATTATTCGGACCAGATCGTTCAGGAGAAACTCGACTTTTTCCGGGAGATGCGCGGCAATGCCTGAATATGTCATCACGCCGCCGGCGGTCGTCGGGATCCCGGTCGTCGGCAGCAGCGCCCTGTTTCCGGTACGCCGCATCTACTGCGTCGGCCGCAACTATCTCGATCATATCCGGGAGATGGGTCAGGATGAGCGCGCGGCGCCCTTCTTCTTCCAGAAGCCGACCGATTCGATCGTGCTCAGCGGTGGCGAGGTCCCCTACCCTACCCTCACCTCCGACTTCCAGTTCGAGATCGAATTGGTGCTCGCGATCGGAACCGGGGGCAGCGACATTTCAGAGGAACGCGCCGCGTCCCACGTCTTCGGCACGGCCGCGGGGATCGATCTGACACGACGCGATCTGCAGCTCAAGGCCCGCGAGACGGGTCGCCCCTGGGAGATCGGCAAGTCATTCGATCGCTCCGCGCCGATCACGCCGATTGTGCCGCTCGTCGCCGGCTTGCCCACGACTGGCGAGATCACCCTTTCCGTTAACGGCCAGCGGAAGCAGGCCGGAGATCTGGCGCAATTGATCTGGAGCTGTGCGGAAATCGTGGCGCAGCTCTCGCGGCAATATCGCCTGGAGCCCGGAGACCTGATCTATACCGGAACCCCGGCAGGCGTCGGCCCCGTCACGGCCGGCGACACGATCCTCGGGCAGATCGCGGGACTGCCCGATCTTACGCTGACCATCGTCTGATCGGCGATGGCCAGACCGATGCAGATTGAGCCGGCGGTCCTGCGCAAAGCCCGCTGGTTGACCGGGCGCTGATCCTGTGCCGAACAGGCGGCCGGGTAATCGTAGCGACGTGCGGAAGGGAAATATTGGGTGACGCAAGTGGATGCGAAGGATCCGCCGAGATGGCCGACGAACGCCTGGTATGTTGCCTGCTTGCCGGACGAGATCGATGGAAAGCCGCTCGGCCGTCGCATTTGCGGCGAGCCCATGGTTTTTTTCCGGAGCGGCGACGGCACGCTCGGCGCGCTTGAGGATTTCTGCCCCCACCGCGGTGCTCCGCTCTCGCTCGGTTTTCTCCGGGACGACAAACTCGTGTGCGGATATCACGGCCTGGAGGTGAATTGCACCGGCCGGGTGACCGGCATGCCGGGCCAGCGCACGGGCGGCTTCCCGCCGGTCCGCCGCTATCCGGTCATCGAGCGTTACGGTTTCATTTGGGTGTGGCCTGGCGATCCGGCGCTTGCCAACCCCGCGCAGCTCCGCCATCTCGCCTGGGCCGAAAGCGACGAATGGGCTTATGCCGGGGATCGCTTCCACATTCGCTGCGACTACCGGCTGATGGTCGACAATCTGATGGACCTGACACACGAAACCTATGTGCATACGTCCAGCATCGGCCAGCGGGAGATCGATGAGGCGCCGGTCAAGACCCGCGCGAACAAGGAAGAGGTCGTCACCAGCCGCTTCATGAACGGCGTCACGGCCCCGCCCTTCCTGCAAATGGCGCTGCGGGGCGCCGGCCTGCCCGATACCGCACCGGTCGATCGCTGGCAGATTTCCCGCTTCACGCTGCCGAGCAGCGTGTCGATCGAGGTCGGTGTCGCTCTCGAAGGCAAGGGCGGCTACGATGCTCCCGACAGCGAAAAGGTCTATGCGATCGTCGTCGACTTGATCACGCCGGAAACCGAGACCTCTCATCATTATTTCTGGGGCATGGCCCGTCGATTTGCCGTGAAGGACGCGGCTCTCACGGATAGCATCCGGGAAGGCCAGCGAAAGATCTTCAGCGAGGATGTGCAGATATTGGAGCGTCAGCAGGACAATCTCAGCCACTATCCTGACCGCCGCCTGCTTCTGCTCAACATCGATGCCGGCGGCGCGCGGGCCCGCCAGATGATCACGAAGGCGATCGCCGCCGAAGGGCCGGTCGCGCATCAGCGCGCCGCGCAGCCGGAGCTCGCCGCAGGCGGCTGAGCGCGCCGGGGACGGCCGCGAATTCCTTTTCGACGTGCTGCACGGGTGCGAGGCCTTGCGGCGGGCTCATTCGCGCCACGCCGTCTTGATCGATCCATCCTGCTGTCGCAACGTGGTGTCCATGAACCGGCCCGTTCGAATCCTCGTCGCGCTCTTTGCCGTCCTCGCCCCCACGGCGCCCGGATTGTCCAGATTGCCCCGCCTGGATCCCCGCACC
>DATMIP010000233.1:0-6636 GCA_035554515.1 Sphingomonas sp.
CCGAGTTTCTCGACGACGTCAGCTGGCAGCGCGAGCCCTTTGCCTCGCTGAACGACGCGACCTATTTCCATATCCATGAAGGCCGCTGGTTGCGCGACCGGCGCTACGTCCATGACTATATCCGTTTCATGTACGAAAGCGGCGGTAACGACCGGCACTTCAGCGAACCGATCGCCGCCGCTGCCTACGATATGTTCCTGATCGATCTGGATCGCGCTTCCGTGCTGCGCCAGCTCGACGTGATGAAACACATATATCGGCTGTGGGACGATCGGCTGGATTTTTCGAAGCGCCTCTATTGGGTGGAGCCGCTGGCCGATGCCACCGAATATACCATCTCCTCGATCGATGCGTCGGGAGGGAAGGACGGCTTCACGGGCGGCCAGGCGTTCCGTCCGTCGATCAATGCCTATGTGTATGCGAATGCACGGGCCCTGGCGCGGCTATCGGAGCTTGCCGGAGATGGCGCGGGAAGCGAACGCTTCGACGCGCTGGCAGACGGCATCCGGCGCGAAGTGGATGCCAGCCTGTGGAACGAAGGCTTCATCCACTATATCGATCGCTACAAGGTCAATAACGAATTCGTCCGTTATTGGGACTGGATCAGAGGTCGGGAGCTGGTCGGCTATGTCCCCTGGGCGTTCAATATGCCGCCCGACGATGAACGGCACGCAGCGGCCTGGACGCATTTGCTTTCGCCCAAGGAGCTTGGGGGCAAAGCGGGACCACGCACGGTCGAACCTTCCTACCCGCACTATATGCGCCAATTTCGGTATGACTGGCAGACCAACCTGCGTGAATGCCAGTGGAATGGACCGACATGGCCCTTCCAAACCACCCAGACGCTTACCGGCATGGCCAATCTGCTGCACGACTATCACCAGAATGTCGTTAATCGGGCGGATTATCTCCGCCTGCTGATCCAGTATGCCGAGCTCCACACGCGCAATGGCAAGCTCGATCTGCAGGAGGATTATGATCCCGATACCGGCGCACCGATCGTCGGGTTGCCGCGCAGCCATCATTATAATCATTCGGGCTTTGTCGATCTGATCATCTCCGGCCTGGTGGGCTTGCGCCCACGTGCCGACAATGTGGTCGAGGTGGACCCGCTGATCCCACCCGGGAGCACGACGCTGACCCATCTTGCGCTTCAGGACGTGCCTTATCATGGCCACCTGCTGACCATTCTCTACGATGCGGACGGTACCAGATATGGCCGCGGGACCGGTCTTCATCTCTATGCGGACGGACGGTTGATCGCGCATCGGGTGGATATCGGCCGTTTGACCGCGCGGCTCCGTCCCGCGGCGGCCCGGCCGGTCGTGCGGAGGGTGAATCTCGCGATGAACCTCGTGCGAGGAGCCAGTCCCGCGCCGAGCGCGTCGGTCAATCCCGATCCCGAAATGCTCCACAAGGCGGTCGACGGCCGTGTCTGGTTCTTTCCCGAAATGGTCAACGGTTGGACAAACTCGGGGTCGCGCGCGCCGCAGGACTGGTTCGCGGTGGCCTTTGCCCGGCGGACAAAGACGGTGGCCGCGGAACTCGCTTACTTCGATGATGGGAAGACGCTGGCGCCGCCGGCTGCGCAGCGGATCGAGGTCCTGCATGCGGGACAATGGACCGAGCCCAGGACCATCGCATACGGGCCGGCATTGGCGAACGGCATCACCCACGTCCGTTGGACGCAAACGGACGCAGAGGCGGTGCGAGTGGTGCTCCGATCGGCGCCCGGAAAATCGGTCCGGCTCATCGAATTCAAGATATTCTGACCTGGGCGGCAATCATTCGCCTCCGCGCGAGCAAAGCACCAAGCAGCACGCGGCCCGCCCTTGGCCGGGTGGCACGCACATCGTTCATCGAGACTCAGATCGCCTGCATTCCATATTCATTGATCTTGGCGATAAGGTCGCGGTTGCGTGGCAGTTGCGCGCGCATCTTGCGGGCTGCCGACATATTTTCGTTTCTCAGGCGATGCGCCAGGCGGTTGGTCTCGACCACGTCCTCCTGTGAGACCTCGGTCCTGAATCCCATGCCATAAAGAACATATTGGTAACTGGCGGCAGGGAATACCTCCTCGAGCCGGTCGAATTCGTCGAACGCCCATGGCGCCTGAAACGTCCACAATTCCATCAGCTTCTGGAGCCGGTCAGGAACGGACGAAGGCGCCCGATTGTCGATCCAGAAGGCGCTGTCGGTTCGCTTCGTCAAAACATAATGGAGCTTGAGGAAATCGATGATCCGGCCCCACCGATAAGAGGTCACCTCGTTGAAGCGGCGCGCGACGATGTCCATGATCGAACGGTTTGCCGGGAGATGTTCGGCAATGAGTTTGGCGGAGAGCTCGATCAGGACGATCGCGGAGGCCTCGAGCGGCTCGAGGAAGCCGGCCGCCAGGCCCACGGCCACGACATTGTTCTTCCAGAACGTCTCGCGATGGCCTGATCTGATAGGGATTTTGCGGATCGAAAGTCCTTCGATCGCGGGGCCTACATAGGCCCGCAACTCGTCCTCCGCTTTGTCGTCGTCGATATGGCTGCTCGAATAGACATAGCCGATGCCACGTCGGGTCGGGACGCCGATATCCCAGATCCAGCCCGCCGATTGTGCAGTGGAATTCGTGTGCGACGCCATCGCCGCGTCGGGAATTTCGTAGGGCACCTGGACGGCAAGTGCCGTGTCGCAGAACAGAACGTCGCTGCAGTCACGGAACGGCACGCCCAGCGCCTGGCCGATCAGCCTGGCATGAAATCCGGTGCAGTCGACGAACAGATCGCCTTCAATCTCGCCGGCCTGGGTTGTGGCGACGCCGGTGACGTCGCCGTTTTCCGCCTGCCGCACCTCCGTGACATCGGCCAGGACATGTTTGACGCCGAGCGTGGACGTGCAATGGCGTTGCAGGAACGGCGCGAACTTGCCGGCGTCGAGATGATAGGCATAATTGACCATCCCGTCATATTCGGGTGTCGTAATCGTCTTTGGCGCGAGCCCCGCCTCGCACAATTCTCCCTGCGGACAGACGGCATCGCAGAAACTCTGGCCGCCCGCATCGCGCAGCCAGTGCGGCACCAGATTTATCTCGTGAAATCCCTGCGGCAACATCAGCGGATGGTAATAAGCATCGTCGACCGCGCCGGTTGTCCATCCGGCGAATTTTGCGCCCTGCTTAAAGGCGGCGTCGCATTCCCTGAAGAAGGCGGTTTCGGCAATGCCCATTTTCTTTAACGTGGACCGTAATGTCGGCCACGTCCCTTCGCCGACTCCGATGATCGGAACATTGGGGGATTCGACCAGCGTAACGCTCAATTTGCCCGCCGCGATGCGCGCTTTGTGGCGCGCAGCGACAATGCCGGCGGTGAGCCAACCCGCCGTCCCGCCACCGACGATCACGATCTTCTCCACTGGCGAGGCCATTCCCGTCACTCTCCATTTCATTCCGACCGCCATCGAAGGTGGCGCTTCACCGCAAGCGTCTAGCGATCAATGCGTACCAACCGCAATTTCAAATGGAATTGGTGCGCGGAAGGCACTGCAAAATCCGTTGAGGATCTGAGCGGCCACGGGAGACTGGCGATGTTGGAAATCGCCGAGGCCATAGGGGTTCCACAACGACCAGCAACGGGACTAAGGCGTCGATGGCCGCCGCAGCTTGAGGGAGATCATATGGCAACCGTCCTTCAGACGGATTATGCGTGGCCGGAGGACGGGGTCGAGCGGACGATAATCGAGGCCGCCGGCCATCGGCTTGTAAGCGGTCCTTCGACCGCCGTGACCCCGGAAGCCATCGAGACGCTTGTCGCGGAACATGACCCGCAGGCGATAATGACATGCTGGGCGCAGGTCTCCGCGCGCGCGATCAACGCAGCGAAGGATCTGCGAATCGTGCAACGTTTTGGTGTTGGACTCGACAATATCGACGTGACTGCCGCTACCAATCGCGGTGCATGGGTCGCGAACGTTCCGGACTATTGCGTGGAGGAAGTATCCGATCACGCGATCGCGCTGATGCTGGATTGGGCGCGTGGAATCGTCGCCTGTGACCGCGATGTGAAAGAGGGGCGCTGGAACCCTGCGGCTACCCGCCTGTGGCGCGTGTCGGACCTGACGGTCGGGATCATCGGCTATGGGCGGATCGGGAAACGCACGGCCCAGAAACTTCGCGGTTTCGGCTGTCGGATACTGATCCACTCCCGTTCGATACCCGCCGATCCGGTCGGAGAAGTGCTGCCGCTGGACGATTTGCTCCGCGCGAGCGACGTGACGATTATCCAGGCGCCCTATACGCCTGAAACGCATCACATGATCGACGCAGTCCGGTTCGCCACGATGCGCAGGGGCTCATTTCTGATAAATGTCAGCCGCGGCGCTTTGGTCGACACGAATGCCTTGCTGGTTGCGTTGGAAACCGGCCAGCTGTCCGGCGCGGGGTTGGATGTGGTCGAGGGGGAGCCCAATCCGCCGCGCGCGCTTGTCACGAGACCCGACGTCATAGTGACGCCCCATGTCGCCTTTTCGTCCGATGGGTCGCTGGCCGAGCTTCGTCGTCGCGCAGCCGAGGAAGTCGTGCGTGTTCTGGCGGGCGAGCGGCCGCACAACCCCTGCAACAGCGTCGAACAAGCATCGTGACCGCGGCTCCCGCAAGCCATGGGCATGCCCGCAAGATTCTCGACAGCCGCGACTGACAAAGCCGCGGGCCGCGCTCGGGGATAAGAAGGAAGCTGGAGAGGTAAAGGCGTCACGCATGGTCGGGAATATGCGCTATAAAATGGCGCGATTGCTTGTGGCTCCATCTGATCGGCGGGCGATAAGTTTCGGCCGAAACGATAAAGGGCTCCGAACGCATCCTATGAACCGGCAAGTCCCTCACGCTCGCGGTCGAGCTTCAATCGCCGCCAGTCGCCCGGGCTATGGCCGGTCACCTTGCGGAAGGACCGGCCGAAATGAGCAGGATCGTCGATTCCGAGCGTGAACGCGACTTCGCCAATATCCAGCGCGGTATAGAGTAACAGGCGTTTTGCCTCCATGATCATGTGGTCGCGTATCGCCGCCGAGGGCCTGCAGCCCAGCCGGGCCTGTGCCGCCCGGTTCAGCAGATAGGGCGTGGTACCAAGCGCGCGAACATAGTCGGCCACTTTCCAGCCGTCGCGGATATGCTCGTCGAGCGCGATCAGGAAACGGGTGGCGAGATCGTTGCCGCGGCGGGGCCGATTGTCCCGGTCGCCAAGCTGGTCGAGCCGCCCCGCGAGGACCAGCATCAGGCAGACATATGCGCTGATCGCGTCGCCCTGGCCCCACGCCGGGAAGCGGTATTCTTCCTCGATCGCGGCGAATATATTGCCCAGCCGGGCCGCGGCATCCTCATTCACCGGGATGAGGGCGGGCCGCGAAATGACCTCCGCCAATCGCTGGGCGGTTCCGGAAAGATAATCGTCGCCGAATTGGCGGGAGATGCTCAGCACCCTGGCATCCGTGGCGCCTTCAATCACGAAGCCGTGGGTGACACCGGCCGGCACGATCGTCAGGGCCCGCCGGGGCAGGACGATCCAGCGATCGTCGAGCAGATAGCGCCCCCCTTGCCCTTCCCAGAAGCTGATCTGGTGCATGTGATCGTGGCGGTGCGCCTCGACCTTGCCATCGTGCAGTTCCGACCGGTCACTGACGCGTTCGACATGGACGAAGTGCGGATCGATCGGCCGGGGCGGCTCGCCATAGATGAAATAGAAAGGCGCGCCAGTCATCGGCGAAACATTCCAGCGTTTTGACTAATTGGCCAGGAATTTCGCCGATCCGATCTCACCCCACCCGCACCGACTGGTCAATATCCGCGGTGGAGAGTGGAGAAAGACATGTTTCTGCAAAACTGCTGGTATGTGGGCGCGTGGGCGCATGAGGTGGCTGGCGACATCATGCTGGCACGCAAGCTGCTGGGGGAGCCCGTGCTCTTCTATCGCACGACGGCGGGGAAGGCGGTCGCGCTGCGTGATCGCTGCAGCCACCGTTTCGCGCCGCTTTCGATCGGTCGCAAGGAAGGCGATTGTGTCCGGTGCATGTATCATGGGCTCGTTTTCGACGAGACCGGCACATGCATCGAGGAACCCGGCCGCGCGCGTCCAAGCCCCCGCCTCGATATCCGGAGCTATCCGGTCGTGGAGCGCTGGAAGCAGCTATGGATCTGGATGGGGGATCCAGAAAAGGCGGATCCCGATCTCATTCCCGACTGCCATCATCAGGACAGCCCGGAATGGAATTCAGTACCGAAATATATGCATTACAAGGCTGATTACCGGCTCATCCTCGACAATCTGCTCGACTTCTCGCACTTGACGTTCGTGCACGAAAATACGCTGGGCGGGTCGAAAGCCATGGCCGAGATCAAGCCCAAGGTGGAAAGGATCGAAGGCGGGACGCGCCTCACCCGCTGGTATCTCGACGAGCCGGAAATCGCACCCTATCTGCGCGGTTTCGAAACCTTCACCGGCCGCGTCGATCGCTGGCACATTTATGAGCTGACCACGCGCGGCAATGTTTTCAACATGGATTCCGGCAGCGCGCCGCAAGGTACCGGCGCGCCGGAGGGACGGCGCGTGCCCGAAGCGATGCAGTTTCACGCCACGCAGATCGTAACCCCTGAAACGG
>DATMIP010000234.1:0-19820 GCA_035554515.1 Sphingomonas sp.
CGACGAAGCAGGCCATCACGAAGATCGACAGGATCGAAATGAAGTCCATCAGGCAGCTCCCAGGAGATCCTCCCCATGCGCAGCATGGGGAGGATTGCGGCTGACATTCATCCGAGCAACCTCGGGTTGACGATTTTGCCGCCCTGCGTCAGGCGGATCGCGTTGCCGATCTCCTCGTCAAGCATCGGCATGCCGCCCTCCTTGTCCCAGAAGGCGGAGAGAAAGTTGAACAGGTTGCGCGAGAAGAGCGCAGACGCGTCCGCCGCCAGCCGCGACGGTACGTTGCGGTGGCCGACGAGCTTGACGCCATGGAGTTCAATCACCTCGCCCGCGACAGCACCCTCGACATTGCCGCCTTGTTCGACCGCAAGATCCACGATCACGCTGCCCGGCCGCATGCTCGCGATCTGTGCGTCGCTGATCAGGCGCGGGGCGGCGCGGCCGGGGATCAGCGCGGTGGTGATGACGATATCCTGCTTGGCGATGTGCGCCGAAACCAGCTCTGCCTGCGCGCGCTGATATTCGGGCGACATTTCGGTCGCATATCCGCCCGATCCCTCGCCCTCGATCCCCGCGATATTCTCGACGAAGACGGGTTTGGCACCGAGGGACTGGATCTGCTCCTTGGTGGCCGAGCGCACGTCCGTCGCGGACACCTGCGCGCCGAGGCGACGGGCAGTCGCTATCGCCTGCAGTCCCGCGACGCCGACCCCCATGATGAACACGCGCGCGGCGGAGATAGTGCCGGCGGCGGTCATCATCATCGGAAAGGCGCGGCCATATTCGCCCGCCGCGTCGAGCACGGCCTTGTATCCCGACAGGTTGGATTGCGACGACAATATGTCCATCGATTGCGCGCGCGTGATGCGCGGCATGAATTCCATCGCCAGTGCTTCATAGCCGGCCGCGGCATAAGCATCGATCCGGGCGCGATCGCCGAACGGATTGAGCGCCGCGACGATCCATGCGCCCGGCCTCGCCCCCGCCAAACCAGCGGGATCGGGCCCCTGTACGCCCAGGATGATGTCCGCATCCTTGAGGATCGCGACGCGATCTCCCACGCTGGCGCCGGCATCGGCATAGGCCTGATCAGAAATCGAGGCGGTGGCGCCCGCCTTGCTCTCGACGGTGACCTGCGCGCCCAGACCGATGAATTTCTTCACTGTTTCGGGCGTGGCGGAAACGCGCTGTTCGTCGGCCGCGCTTTCCTTCACGACCGCGATGCGAACGGCCATCCCGGCTCAGCGCGTAATCAGGAAGATGACAAGAAAAGCGATGAGAAAGCAGAATATCGCGCCATATTTGAACAGCCCGATGAAGCGCGAATAGGTCCGCTCATGCGCGGGAAGATCGATATTGGCGCCCTGTTCGGCCATTTTCCGTCCCCTGGATTGACGTATTGAGTGCCTGTTAGCCCGCCGATTGAGGCGCCTCAAGCGCAGATCGTGACGGAGCGAGTCTTTCCGGCAACACCCCAACAGGTAGAGTTCCGACACTGTCCCCGACTCCCACATCCTGTGGATAACTTTGCGCCGTCCCAGCTCGGGGGTTCCGCCCGGGGCTCACCGGAGCGGCCTGGGGCTTGACCGCCGAGTCCAAGCACATCCATCAGGAATATTCGGCAGGGGTATTTTTGGGGGTCGTCAGGTGGGCGCGATACGGCCGATACGAAAGGCGGACGCGCGCCCGGCGCTGGCGCTGCTCCCGCTCGACACGATCCTGACCGGCGATTGCGTGGCCGAAATGGCCAAGCTGCCGGACAAATGCATCGACATGATCTTCGCCGATCCGCCCTATAATCTCCAGCTTGGCGGCGATCTCCATCGGCCTGAAGGCGGCAAGGTCGATGCGGTGGTGGATCATTGGGACCGGTTCGACAGTTTCGAAGCCTATGATCGCTTCACCCGCGCCTGGCTGGAACAGGCACGGCGCATCCTGAAGGATGATGGCTCGCTGTGGGTGATCGGCAGCTACCACAATATCTTCCGCGTCGGCGCGGCGCTGCAGGATGCGGGATTCTGGATCCTCAACGACATCGTCTGGCGCAAGGCCAACCCGATGCCGAACTTCAAGGGCACGCGCTTCACCAACGCGCACGAGACGATGATCTGGTGCTCGAAGGGCGAAAAAGCCCGCTACACCTTCAATTATCGCGCGATGAAGGGCTTGAACGACGACATCCAGATGCGCTCTGACTGGAGCCTGCCGATCTGCGGCGGCGCCGAGCGGCTGAAGGATGACGACGGGCACAAGACGCATCCGACTCAGAAACCCGAAGCATTGCTTTACCGGGTCCTGCTCGCCGCCAGCAAACCGGGCGACATCATCCTCGATCCCTTCTTTGGAACCGGTACCACCGGCGCGGTCGCGCGCCGTCTGCGCCGCCGCTGGATCGGGATCGACCGCGAGACAAAATATGTCGATGCAGCGCGCGCGCGCATTGCCTCCACTCTCCCGCTCGACGAAAGCGCCATGGAGGGGGTACCCGAAAAGGCGTCCCAGCCGCGTATTCCCTTCGGCCTGCTCGTCGAAAACGGCACGGTTGCGCCCGGTACGATCCTGATGGACGCCCGTCGCCGCTGGCAGGCCGAGGTGAAGGCCGATGGTTCGCTGCTGTGCGGAGTACAGGGGGGATCAATCCACCGCCTCGGCGCGATCCTGCAGGGTGCGCCGTCGTGCAACGGCTGGACCTTCTGGCATATCGAGCAAGGGGGCAATCTCTTGGTGATCGATGCGCTGCGGCAGAGGCATCTGACGGAACTCGCGCTCTGATTTTTCCTGCCGTCAATATTCAGCGTGGTTTTACCATTCTCCGCTAACCAGCTCTCCACGTAAGCAAGAGGTCTGGTATATGTTCCTGATAATAGCGGCGAATCTCGCCAACGCCGTGGCACCACCCATAACTACGGTCGCGGCGGCACCAACGATCGTCAGCCGAACAATGTCTCCGGAGACTCTGACGTTCGACGCGGCCATCCGCCACGGCGATATGCTGTTGTGGCAGGGACGTCTGGCGATGGCGTCGAACGGTACAGCCACTTTTTCCCAACGTCGCGATCAGAGCGTCGCTTGCAAGCGCGCGGATGGGCGCGACTTCATCGGACGCTTCGCGAGCAACTACCAGCTTACGCTCGGCACCTCATATGATTCGGGCGACCGGGCTGCCATCCGCGTTACAGCGCAGCTCGAACGACCCGCCGCCGACGGGCCTCTGAGCATTTTGTGCGAGGAGCCGGGGTCGCGCACGGTTGGCATACAAGCGACCATCCGGCCAGAAACAGGCAGGCCGGTCACCATAACGGCCGATGCGGGCTTTTCGGTAACGCTGACGCTGCGCTGAGTTTGGCACTATCTCGCCTTCACGGGCCGCGATATCAGCGCAGCGCGAACTGACGGTATGACCCGCCCGACGATGATCCGCACGCCGCGCGCATTGGGGTGGAGTCCATCTTTCTGCACGAGCGCGCGGTTTCCGGCCACGCCGTCCATGAAGAAGGGATAGAGAGGCGCGTCGTGCGCTTTGGCGAGCGCGGGATAGATGGCGTCGAAGTCGCGTACATATTCCGGCCCAAGATTGCGCGACGCGCGCATCCCGGCAAGCAGCACCCGGATATGACGCCGCTTCAACTCGGTCAGGATCGCATCGAGATTGGCTCGCGCCCGTGCGGGGGGCAGGCCGCGCAGCATATCATTGGCGCCAAGTTCGACGATCACCAGATCGGGCTTGGCGCGTAATCCCCGCAGCCCCCACAGCAGGCGCGCGCGTCCTTGCGCGGTGGTGTCGCCGGATATGCCGCCGTTCCGCACGATCGCGGCAATTCCGCCGCGCCGCAGCGCGAGCTCAAGTTTGTGCGTGAATCCGTCGGCAGGCACCAGGCCGTAGCCGGCGGTCAGGCTGTCGCCGAGCGCCCATATCAGCCGATCGGCCGCCTGTGCCGGCACCGCCGCCATCACCCCCAGCAGCAACGCTCCGCGCCAAAGCGCTGCGGCACGGTAGACAAAGAAGCCCGCCGCCCCATATCGCGCCCGTAATGCCATCGTCCGTCACTCCGCCATCATTGCGCACCGACGATGGCGATAGCGCGCTGATCGATGCGCGCAATCTCACGCTGTCGCTGGGGCGCCTGCCGGCCCGGGTCGATATTCTACGCGGCATCGATCTGCGCGTTGTCGCCGGCGAGAGCGTCGCCCTGCTCGGGCCGTCGGGCTCGGGCAAATCATCGCTCATGGCGATATTGGCGGGGCTGGAACGTCCCTCGGGCGGCAGCGTGCGGATCGCGGGGCTCGATTTCTCGTCGCTCGATGAGGATCGGCTGGCGATCGCACGGCGCGGGCGCATCGGCATCGTGCTGCAGGCATTTCACCTGCTGCCAACGATGACGGCGCTCGAAAATGTGGCGGTACCGCTTGAGCTGGCCGGCGAGCGCGGCGCGTTCGATCGTGCCGCTGCCGAACTGGCCGCTGTCGGGCTCGCCGCCCGCCTGCACCATTATCCCGCCCAATTATCCGGTGGCGAGCAGCAGCGTGTCGCGATCGCGCGCGCGCTCGCACCACGGCCCGCGCTCCTGTTCGCCGACGAGCCAACGGGCAATCTGGATACAGCGACCGGCAGCGAGATCATGAACCTGCTGTTCGCGCGCCATGGCGGGACGGGGACGACCCTGTTTGTCATCACGCACGATGCGGGGCTTGCCGAACGGTGCGCGCGCGTGATCGAACTGGGTGATGGGCGCATCCTTTCCGATCGCATGCGCAACTGATGCAGGCTCTCCGGTTCGCGCTCAGGGATCTGCGCGGGGGCGGGCGCGGTCTGTGGCTGCTGGCGCTGTGCCTGTTTCTTGGCACTGCGGCGCTCGCTGGAATCGGGAGCCTCGCGGCGGGCATCACCCACGCGCTCGATGCGCAGAGCCGCACGAGCCTAGGCGGCGATCTCGAGTTGCGTGTTTCGCAGCGGCGCGCCACGGTTGAGGAGGCGGCCGCGTTCGCGCAAGCAGGCAAGCTTTCCGAAACGGTGCGGATGCGGGCGATGGCGCAGGCGGAAGGCGGAAGAGGCGCCCCCGCGCTGGTGACGCTCAAGGCGGTCGATAACAATTGGCCGCTGGTCGGGCGATTCGAACTGCTGCCCGGCGCCCACGCAGCGCGGCCCCATGGGCTACAGGCCGCGATCGCACCGGCGCTCGCCGACCGGCTCGGTGTGCGGGTCGGCTCGTGGATCCGCATCGGCGCGGCGCGGCTGCAGGTCGTTGGACTGGTCGTGACCGAGCCCGACCGGCTGGGCGAGGGCTTCGCTCTCGGTCCGGTGGTCATAATAGACATGGCGGGGCTCGACGCGACCGGGCTTGTCCAGCCGGGCAGCCTGTATGAAGGCCGCTACCGCCTGCTCCTGCCGCGCAACGCAAATGGTGCCGCAACCGGCGACCGTCTGCTGCGCTATTTTCCGGGCAGCGGCTGGATGCTGCGGACGCCCGCCGCCGCGACCGACACGCTCCGCCGCACCATCACCCAGCTTGGTCAGTTCCTGCTGCTGGTCGGGCTCGCGGCGCTGGCCATTGCCGGCGTGGGAGTCGGCAGCGGGGTCAGCGCCTATCTGGTGCGCAAGACCCGCGCGATCGCCACGCTCAAGGTGCTGGGGGCGCAGTCGGGTATGATCGCGGCGATATTCCTGATCCAGCTCGGCCTGATCGCGGGTGGCGGCATCCTCGCAGGACTCGCCGTCGGTGCGGCGTTTCCCTTCATCGTGAGCGCTGCCGCCGGCGATGCGCTGCCGATCCTGCCCGAACTCGCTTTCTGTCCGCAGCCGTTGCTGGTCGCGGCCGGGCTGGGCCTGCTCGTCGCCTTGCTGTTCGCGTTGCCGGCGCTCGCGCGTGCCCGATCGGTGCCTGCCGCCGCGCTGCTGCGCGATGCGCTGGCCCCATCACCGCGTCCGTCGCTCCGGGTGCTCGCCGCCATGGCGGTACTGCTGCTCGCGCTGGCGGCGTTGGCAATATTTACCGCGAGCGACCGTTCCATCGCGCTGGGCTTTGTTGGCGCGACCGGTGCGCTGATCGTCGGGCTATGGTTGATCGGCGTGGCGCTCCGC
Source organism: Sphingomonas sp. (assembly GCA_035554515.1). Taxonomy (GTDB): domain Bacteria; phylum Pseudomonadota; class Alphaproteobacteria; order Sphingomonadales; family Sphingomonadaceae; genus Sphingomonas_I. Next base: position 6,080 of record DATMIP010000234.1, read on the forward strand.
TGGCTGCTTGCGCGCCTGCCCAGGCCGCGCCGATCGCTGCTTCGTCTCGCGCTCACCAATCTCCACCGCCCCGGGGCGCCGACCGACCGGCTGATTGTCGCGCTGGGCCTGGGCTTCTCGCTGTTCGTGGCGCTGGCGGTGATCGACACAAGCCTGTCGAGCCAGATCCGGAGCGTCGCGCCTACCAGAGCACCGCGCTTCTTCGCGATCGATCTCCAGCCCGGCGACGCCCCTGCCTTTAGCGGGGCGGTCATCGCCGCCGCACCCGGCGCTCGCATCGAAACGATGCCGTCACTGCGCGGCGCGGTCGTCGCATTCAAGGGGCGGCGCGTCGCCGACATGCAATCGCTGCCCGACGGGGCGTGGATCCTGCGTGGCGACCGCACCATCACCTGGTCCGCCACGGTCCCCGCGCGCAACACCGTGGTGGCGGGACGGTGGTGGCCGCGCGATTATCGCGGGCCGCCGCTGGTCTCGATCGAGGATCGGGCGGCGCAGATCCTGGGCCTGAAGGTGGGCGACAGATTTAACGTTTCGGTGCTGGGGGTCGAGATTCCGGCGCGGATCGCGGCATTGAGACATGTCGACTGGGGCGGATTGGGGCTGAACTTCGCGATCATCTTCTCGCCCGGCTATATTCAGGAGGCTCCGCATGGCCTGCTCGCCAGCGTCTACGCGCCGCCCGGCCGCGACGGCGCGATATCGCGCGCAGTCGCGGATGCGTTGCCGTCGGTCTCGCTCATCCGCACCGGCGACATCATTGGCCAGATCGGCGATCTGCTTGGCAACATCGCGCTGGCGATCCGCGCCACGGCATCGGTGACGGTGGCGGCCGGCATCGTCGTGCTGATCGGCGCGATTACCGCTTCGGGCCAGGCACGCCGCTACGATATCGCGATTTTCAAGCTGCTCGGCGGCACCCGCCGGCAGGTGTTGATCGGGCAGGCGATCGAATATGCGCTGCTTTCGGCGCTGCTTGCGGGCGTCGCGCTTGCCGTCGGCGGTATCGGCGGCTGGTATGTCGTGACCCGCGTCCTCGCGCTTCCGTTCGCGCCCGATCCGGCGATTGTCGGCCTCACGCTGGCGGCCGCGATCGTCGTTACTTTGGGAGTCGGGATTCTCGGCAATCTGCCGACATTGGCCGCTCGCCCCGCGGCAGCATTGCGAGAGGATTGAGGTCTCCGACCCTCCCCATTGCCCTTAATCCCTTCTAAGGGGGGCCATGACGCCTCGCCATCCGCGCCATCACGAAGGTCATGCCATCACCCGGATCGGCTGGCTGCGCGCGGCCGTTCTTGGCGCCAATGATGGTATACTTTCCACCGCCAGCCTGATCGTCGGTGTCGCGAGCGCGGCGGCCGATGCGCGCCAGGTGCTGGTCGCGGGCGTGGCGGGGCTGGTTGCGGGATCGCTGTCGATGGCGGCGGGCGAATATGTCAGCGTCAGTTCGCAGTCCGATCTCGAAACCGCCGATCTCAATCGCGAGATACGCGAGCTGCGCGACGATCCGGCGGGCGAGCTCAAGGAATTGACGCACATCTATCAGCGGCGCGGGCTCGACCGCGATCTCGCGGCCCAGGTCGCCCAGCAACTGACCGATCATGATGCGCTCGGCGCCCATGCGCGCGATGAGCTTGGACTGTCCAAGGCGACACTGGCACGGCCGATCCAGGCCAGTGTCGCGTCGGCCGCTTCCTTTGCGGCGGGCGCGATCGTGCCCGTCGTCGCGGCGTGGGCCGTGCCGGTTCAGCGCGTGCCGCTGGCAGTGATGGCGATCTCTGTACTGCTGCTCGCGATTCTCGGTGCGGTGGGCGCTCGCATCGGCGGCGCGCCGGTTGCCCGGGCAGTACTGCGCGTCGTGCTGCTCGGCGTGGCGGCGATGCTCCTTACTATCGTGCTTGGCCGATCGTTCGGCACAAGCGTCTGACATAGGCAGCCCAATGACCGATCGCCTCTATCTGCGCCCGACCGGCTTTGTGGACGCGCCCTTCGGATATGACGGACAGGTGCTGCGGCTCGCCGGGGGCTTGTGTTTTTTCACCGCGATCGAGCTGATTCGGGTCACCGACGGCATCCGCACCAGCCAGTCGCTGGTCACGGTCGAAGCGCTCGACGCGCATATCCACACGCTTCCGGCGGCGATGGCGGCGCACGCGAGGGGCATTCTCGCCAGGCTGACGGCGCCCCGCGCCCCGCTTAGCCTCGGCCAGCGCAAGATCCCACTCGATCAGCCACAGGTGATGGCGATCGTCAACGTAACGCCAGACAGCTTCTCCGACGGCGGCGCGCATCCCGATCCCGCATCGCATGCGATGGATATGCTCCAGGCAGGTGCGGCCTTGGTCGACGTCGGCGGCGAATCCACGCGTCCCGGTGCGAAACCGGTGTGGGAAGGCGACGAGATTGCGCGCGTGCGTCCGGTGATCGATCTGCTCGCCGCAAGCGGCGCGGCAATCTCGATCGACAGCCGCAAAGCGGGTGTGATGGAGGCCGCGTTGGATGCGGGCGCGGGATTGGTCAACGATGTCTCGGCCTTGACGTGGGACGATCGCGCGCTCGCGATGGTGGCCGCGCGCGGCTGCCCCGTGGTGTTGATGCATCATCGCGGCACGCCCGACACGATGCAGCAGGATCCGCATTATGCCGACGTGCTGATCGACGTGTATGACTGGCTCGAAGCGCGGATCGAGGCGGCGGTAGCGGCCGGTATCGATCGCGCCAGGATATTGATCGATCCCGGCATCGGCTTTGGCAAGACACTTCGCCACAATCTGGCGCTGCTCAACGGACTGGCATTGTTCCACGGGCTGGGCTGTCCGCTCGTGCTCGGCGTAAGCCGCAAGCGCACTATCGGAGCGCTTTCGAATGAGGCGCCCGTGGAGAAAAGGCTGGGCGGATCGATCGGGCTTGCCGTTCTGGGCGCGGCACAGGGCGTGCAATTGTTCAGGATTCATGACGTGTTCGAGACCGTGCAGGCGCTGCGCGTCTGGCGCGGCCTGCGCGACGAGGCGCTGGCACCGGCGCAAGCGTGAGGCCCTTCCGGATTAGGGAAAGCTGGGGCCAGCTTGCCGACACGATAGGCGCTGGCTATCGTGCGGACGATGCAGATCAATAATCTCCGGTATCTGCTAGCCCTCGACAGGGAACGCCACTTTGCCCGCGCGGCACGGGCTTGCAATGTTTCCCAGCCGACGCTTTCCGCGGGCATCGCCGCGCTTGAAGCACAACTGGGCCGACTTCTGGTTGTGCGCGATCGGCGCTTCATCGATCTGACGTCGGACGGGCGGGCGGTATTGCCCTGGGCGCGGCAGGCAATGGCGGCGCTGGACGGACTTTCCCAGGCGGCGCGCGCAACCGAGGGACCCCTGCAAGGCGAACTTCGGCTGGGCGTCATCCCCGCCTCGATGCCGATCACGGGCATGATCGCAACCGCGTTGCGCGTCGCGTATCCCCATGTGCGCCTTGCTATCCACTCGCTTCCATCGCGTGAGATCGCGCAACGCCTGACGACATTCGATCTGGATGCCGGTATCACCTATATCGATCACGAGCCGCCGGGGCATATCGTAGCAGTCCCGCTTTACGCTGAAAGCATGACGTTCGTGAATCGTGGCGGCGAACGTTCGCCCGCTAGTATCGGCTGGGAAGCGGCGCTCGCGCAGCCGCTTTGTCTGCTCCATCAGGGGATGCAGAATCGTCGCATACTCGACGCCAGCCTGGCCGGGCGTGGGCTGGCCGTCTCACCCGCTGCGGTCGCCGATTCCTACGTGGCGTTGATCGCGCTGGTCGAAACCGGTGCGTTCGCGACGATCATGCCAGATACGTATGCGCCGCTCCTGCCGGGCTGGTCACGGATGACTTTGTTTGACGATCCGATACCGCCGACGCGAATCGGCCTGGTCGTGCCCGATCGCAGCCCTCTGGCACCGCTTGCGCTTGCCGCGCTGGACATTGCCGAACGCGTACGCGCCGGCATTGATAGAAAATAGCTATCAATAATGCGTTTTGTTGATTTGACCTGGCCCGCGATGGTCCCAATGGTCGAAGCTGGAGGTGATGGTGGCGGACGCAGTGCTGGATCCCGCGACGCGGGCCGAGATAGAGAGGCTGGCCGTGCGCTTTGCCGCCGAGCGCGGCGGACTGCTGCCGCTTCTGCACGCGGTCAACGACAGCCTGGGTCATGTTCCGGCCGGAGCCGTGCCTATTCTCGCCCGCGCGCTGAATCTTAGCCGCGCCGAAGTGCACGGCGTCATCTCCTTCTATCATGATTTCCGCAGTTCCCCCGTGAAAGGGCAACTGCTTCAACTCTGTCGTGCCGAGGCCTGTCAGGCACGTGGCGCGGATGCGGTCGCTGCCGCGCTCGATGCAGCCGGCTGCACGGTCGAGCCCGTCTATTGCCTTGGCCTGTGCGCGATCGGTCCGGCCGCGCTCCTGGACGGCGAGCCGATCGCGGGCCTGGTGCCGGGGGCGGAGTTGCCGAAGCCGGCAAAGCCGAGCGGCGAACCCGTACCTGCGCCGGCCGCAGGGGCCCCCCGGCTGTTCATATCGTGTGACATGGCGTCGGTCGCGCTTGGTTCGGATGCGGTGGCGGACGCGGCCCGGCTGGCGGGCACGCAGGTAATCCGAACCGGCAGCCGCGGGCTGTTTGCCATCGAGCCTTTGGTCGAAGTCGAAACTCCCGAAGGGCGGATCGGCTACGGGCCGGTGCGGCCTGACGAAGTCCCCGACGTACTCGACGGCAGCCATCCCAACCGGCTGGGCGACGTCGCCGCCTTGCCCTTCTTTGCAGCGCAGCAGCGCCTCACCTTCGCACGTGTCGGCGTGATCGATCCCCTGGACCTGGCCGATTATCGCGCGAACGGCGGCTGGATAGGCCTGAACGCCGCACGGGCTGCGACGCCGCAGGCGGTGGTCGATATGGTCAAGGCGTCCGGCCTGCGCGGCCGTGGCGGGGCTGGATTTCCCACCGGCATTAAATGGCAGACGGTGCTCGACACGCCATCGACCGAAAAGTTTGTCGTGTGCAACGCCGATGAAGGCGACAGCGGGACCTTCGCCGATCGGATGCTGATGGAAGGCGACCCGTTCTGCCTGATCGAAGGCATGGCGATCGCGGCACATGCCGTCGGCGGCACGCATGGCTTCGTCTATATCCGGTCCGAATATCCGTTGGCGGTCCGCACCATGCGCGCCGCGATTGAGGCGGCGGCTCCGCTTATCGCGCCGTTCACGCTGGAGGTGCGCGAAGGCGCGGGCGCCTATGTCTGCGGCGAGGAGACCGCGCTGCTCGAATCGATCGAGGGCAAACGCGGACAAGTCCGCGCCAAGCCGCCGCTCCCAGCGATCAAGGGGCTGTTCGGATGCCCGACGGTGATCAACAATGTACTCAGCCTCGCGGCGGTTCCGTTCATCCTTGCCGAGGGGCCGGAGCGCTATGCCGAAATTGGTTTTGGCCGATCGCGCGGGACGATGCCGATCCAGCTTGCCGGCAATGTGCGCAATGGCGGGTTGTTCGAGGTGGGCTTCGGCATCACGCTGCGCGCGCTCATCGACGAGATTGGCGGCGGTACCGCAAGCGGCCGACCGGTGCGCGCGGTGCAGGTTGGCGGGCCGCTCGGCGCCTATTTCCCGCCATCGATGTTCGATATGGCGATCGATTACGAGACATTCGCGCAGGCTGGCGGCCTGATCGGCCATGCCGGAATCACGGTATTCGACGATACGGTCGACATGGCGCACATGGCGCGTTTCGCGATGGAATTCTGTGCGATCGAAAGCTGTGGCAAATGTACGCCCTGCCGGATCGGCTCCACGCGCGGGGTCGAACTCATCGATCGCATCCTCGCCGGCGCGGGCCGCCCGGCCGGCATGGTGGAGGCACTTCCCCAGATGCGCAACGCACATCGCGGCGCACGAGGCGTGGAGGATGAAATCGTGCTGCTGCGTGATCTGTGCGACACGATGAAGCATGGCTCGCTATGCGCGCTGGGAGGCTTTACGCCATATCCCGTGCTGAGCGCGCTCGATTTCTTTCCCGAGGATTTCAGCCCGATGCCCGTGCACGAGGCGGCGGAGTAAAGCTATGGCGTGGATCGGCGAACTTGATCTTGGTACCAAGGCACCCGCGCCCGGCGCGCCCTTGGTGTCGCTGAGTATCGACGGGCAGGCCGTGAGCGTGCCGCAAGGTACGTCGATCATGCGTGCCGCCGCGATAGCCGGCACGGCCATTCCCAAATTGTGCGCGACGGATAGCCTGAACGCATTCGGATCGTGCCGAGTCTGTCTAGTCGAAATCGAAGGGCGGGCAGGCTTCCCCGCGTCCTGCACAACACCGGTCACGCCGGGCATGGCCGTATGTACCCAAAGCGAGCGGCTGACCCAGCTGCGGCGCGGTGTGATGGAACTCTACATCTCCGATCACCCGCTCGATTGCCTCACATGTTCGGCGAATGGCGACTGTGAGCTGCAGGACGTCGCTGGCGCGGTCGGGCTACGCGACGTGCGCTACGGCTATGACGGCGCCAGCCATCTGGCTGCACCAAAAGACGAATCTAATCCCTACTTCAGTTTTGATCCTGCGAAGTGCATTGTTTGTTCACGTTGTGTTCGCGCTTGCGATGAGGTGCAGGGCACGTTCGCGCTCACCGTCGACGGGCGCGGCTTTGGCAGCCGGATCGTCGCGAGCGAGGATCAGGATTTCCTTTCGTCGGAGTGCGTCTCGTGCGGAGCGTGCGTCCAGGCCTGCCCGACATCGGCGCTGATCGAGAAAGAGGTCGAGAAGGTCGGCACGCCCGATCGCGCGGTCGTCACCACCTGCGCCTATTGCGGCGTCGGATGCACCTTTCGCGCCGAGATGCGTGGCGAGCAGCTGGTGCGGATGGTGCCGTGGAAGGACGGCAAGGCCAATCGCGGGCATAGCTGCGTCAAGGGCCGCTTCGCCTGGGGCTATGCCAATCACAAGGAGCGCATTCTCGCGCCGATGGTCCGCGACAGCATCGACCAGCCGTGGCGCGAGGTAAGCTGGGAGGAGGCGGTAGGGCGCGTCGCATCCGAGTTCCGCCGCATTCAGGCGACGCACGGCACCCGCAGCGTCGGCGGGATCACCTCGTCGCGCTGCACCAATGAAGAAACCTATCTGGTCCAGAAGCTGATCCGCCAGGGCTTCGGCAACAACAATGTCGATACCTGCGCGAGGGTATGCCATTCGCCCACCGGCTACGGGCTCAAGACGACATTCGGGACAAGCGCCGGCACGCAGGATTTCGACAGCGTCATGCAGGCCGATGTGATTCTCGTGATCGGCGCCAATCCCACCGATGGCCACCCGGTTTTCGCGAGCCGGATGAAGCAGCGCCTGCGCGAAGGCGCCAAGCTGATCGTCATCGATCCGCGGCGGACCGATATCGTGCGATCGCCGCATGTCGAGGCCGCGCACCACCTTCCCCTGACGCCGGGTACCAATGTCGCGGTGCTGACCGCAATGGCCCATGTCATCGTCACCGAAGGGCTGGCCGACGAAGCCTATGTCCGCGCGCGGTGCGACTGGGACGAATTTGCCGAATGGGCGGCCTTCGTCGCCCAGCCCGAACGCTCGCCCGAGGCGACGGCGCTGCTCACGAGCGTGCCCGCAGAAGAGCTGCGGACAGCGGCCCGGCTCTATGCCACCGGCGGCAAGGCGGCGATCTATTACGGACTGGGCGTCACCGAGCACAGCCAGGGCTCCTCCACCGTGATCGCAATCGCGAACCTCGCGATGGCGACGGGCAATGTCGGCCTGGAGGGCGCGGGCGTGAATCCGCTGCGGGGCCAGAACAATGTGCAGGGCGCCTGCGACATGGGCAGCTTCCCGCACGAATATACGGGCTATCGCCACGTGGCCGATGACGCGACCAGGCAACTGTTCGAGCGGGCGTGGGGTGTGACGCTGGATCCCGAGCCGGGCCTGCGCATCCCCAACATGCTCGATGCGGCGACTGATGGCGCGTTCAAGGCGCTGTTCGTGCAAGGCGAGGATATCCTCCAATCCGATCCCAACACCACGCACGTCGCCGCCGGGCTGGCGGCAATGGAATGCGTGGTCGTCCAGGATCTGTTCCTGAACGAGACCGCCAATTACGCGCATGTCTTCCTGCCGGGATCGACTTTTCTGGAGAAGGACGGGACCTTCACCAATGCCGAGCGCCGCGTCCAACGGGTGCGGCAGGTGATGCGGCCGAAAAACGGCTATGCGGATTGGGAAATCGTCCAGCTGGTTGCCCAGGCGATGGGGCTGGGCTGGAGCTATTCGCATCCGTCCGAGATCATGGACGAGATCGCCGCGCTCACGCCGACGTTCGCGCGGGTGAACTATGCCGCACTCGATGAGCACGGTTCGCTCCAGTGGCCCGCAACCGAGGCGATGCCGGCGGGGACGCCGACGATGCACATTGACGGCTTCGTGCGCGGCAAGGGGCATTTCGTGGTCACCGATTATGTTCCGACCGACGAACGGACGGGGCCGCGCTTCCCGCTGCTGCTCACCACCGGGCGCATTCTCAGCCACTATAATGTGGGGGCGCAGACCCGGCGTACGGCGAATGTCGCCTGGCATATCGAGGACCGGCTGGAAATACACCCGGTCGATGCCGAAAACCGCGGATTGCGCGACGGCGACTGGGTCGCGCTGCGCAGTCGATCGGGCGAGACGACGCTCCGGGCGCTCATCACCGAGCGGGTCGCGCCCGGCGTGGTCTACACGACCTTCCATCATCCCGTGACACAGGCCAATGTTATCACCACTGACTATTCGGACTGGGCCACCAACTGCCCCGAATATAAAGTGACGGCGGTGCAGGTATCTGCGTCGAACGGCCCGTCCGACTGGCAGGCGAGCTATGCGCGGCAGGCCGAGCAGGCGCGCCGCATCGAAGCGGTCCCGGTCACATGATGAGCACGCAGGAGCGGCTCGTCTATATGGCCAATCAGATCGCGCGCAATCTGGCTGCGCTGGGACCCGATGTCGCCGCAAGGACCGTCGCGGACCACATTGCCGCATTCTGGGATCCGCGCATGAAGACCCAATTATTCGCCATGACCGATCCCGCGCTCGATCCGATCGCTGCGCGTGCGGTGGCGCTGCTGCGCGGGGGCGACCTGACACCCGCGGCCACGCGTTTCGCGGCTGCCACACAAAAGGGCGGATCGGACGCAGGCTGATCGCCCGACCGGACGCCAGGCTGGAATAGCCGAGCCGATCAGTTCGTGCGCATCAGCGGATTGAGCCGCTGCACCATGCCGACGGCGCGTTCGATGGCGTCATGCTCCTGGCGCGATCCGCCATAATAAGACAGGCGCCACGGCCCTTCCCGACCGGCGGAGTAGGTCGGCTCGACGGGGCCGAGCAAGCCAAGATAATGATCGACCGGGGCGGCGGACACGTCCGCCGCCCTTTCCGCGATCGTCTGTCGAATCGCATCGGGCCCTGGCAAGCGGATCGGCATGTGCCGACGCATCCCTATTTCAACCATATAAGCGTCAAGCCCCGCTACTGGCACCGCGGCCACAGCGCGGTCGAGCGGATTTGGTTCCACAATGGCGCGCCGATTTGGATGGTTCTGCCGCAAATCGCGGCCGGTTCGGCTTGTTGTGACCTCTGCAGGCTGAGGCTGCCCATGCACGGAGCTTAGCTGGGCCGACCGAAAGGAACGTCGCGCCCCACAATATCCGCGGCCACCGCCTCCGCGATCTTGATGCCGTCGATAGCGGCGGAAAGTATGCCGCCGGCATAGCCCGCGCCCTCCCCGGCCGGGAATAGTCGCGCGGTGTTGACGCTTTGATAATCGCGCCCGCGCGTAATCCGGATGGGCGATGAAGTACGCGTTTCGACGCCGGTCATGACCGCGTCGGGATGATCATAGCCGGCAATCTGTCGTCCGAAAACGGGCAGGGCCTCCTGGATCGCGGCGACGACATAATCGGGCAGACAGGCGCCAAGATCGGTCAGCTGCACCCCGGGCCGGTAGGAGGGGGTGACTGCGCCGAGCGCGGTGGATGTCCGCCCGGCGAGGAAATCGCCGAGCAATTGCGCCGGCGCTGCGTAATTCGATCCACCGGCGACAAAGGCGCGTGCCTCCAGATCGCGCTGGAGCGCGATGCCGGCAAGCGGATGGCCGGGATAATCGCGATCGGGCTCGATCCCGACGACCAGCCCGGAATTGGCATTGAACTCGGCGCGCGAATATTGGCTCATGCCGTTGGTGACGACACGGCCCGGCTCCGACGTCGCGGCCACCACGCGCCCGCCTGGGCACATGCAGAAACTGTAAACGGTGCGCCGATCCGCACAGTGATGCGACAAGGTATAGGCGGCCGCACCCAGATCGGGATGGCGCGCGCATGCACCGAAGCGCGCCTGATCAATCCACGATTGCGGATGTTCGATGCGGACGCCGATCGAGAACGGCTTGGCTTCGATATGGACGCCGCGTTCGTGCAGCATCGCGAACGTCTCGCGCGCGCTGTGGCCGACGGCGAGGATGACGTGGCTCGTCTCCATCTCCTCATCGGTGTTGAGCCGCAATCCGGTCAGGCGACGGGTGCCATCCGGTGCGGTATCGATGAGCAGATCATCGATGCGGTGGCCCCAGCGATATTCTCCGCCGAGCGCCTCGATCGTGGCACGCATATGCTCCACCATCGTCACCAATCGAAAGGTGCCGATATGCGGGTGCGCCTCCGTCAATATCTCGGGCGGCGCGCCGGCCGCGACGAATTCGGTCAGCACCTTGCGTGAAAGGAAGCGCGGATCCTTGATCTGGCTCCATAATTTGCCGTCGGAGAAGGTGCCGGCGCCGCCTTCGCCGAACTGGACGTTGGATTCAGGGTCGAGCTGCCCGCGCCGCCACAGCGCCCACGTATCCCGGGTCCGTTCGCGCACGATCTTTCCGCGATCGAGGATGATCGGGCGGAAGCCCATCTGCGCGAGGACCAGCCCGGCGAACAAGCCGCACGGGCCGGCACCCACCACGATCGGACGCGGGGCGGCGGGGGGTGCGCGGGTGATGAAGCGATATTCGGTGTCTGGCGTCGGCCGGACGTGCGGATCATCCGCGAACCGCCTGAGCAAGGCTGCTTCATCCTGCACCGTGACATCGATCGAATAGACCATCAGGATCGCGGATTTGCGCCGTGCATCGTTGGCGCGGCGGGCGATCGTGAACTCGAACTGCGCGTCCGGCGACAATCCCAGCCGCGCGGCTATCGCGTAGCGCAGCGCATCGGGCGCGTGCCCCAATGGCAGTTTCAGATCGGTTATGCGCAGCATCCCGGTGCCGTTAGACGGATCGGCCGGCGATCGCTATATTTGGGCCGGAGCCACCACACGCAGGCACTGCGGTCTGATCTGGAAGCGGAGCGGCGTAGCCAGTTGCCGGACTTCGCCGTCGAGCGCGATATGGATGGCGGGGGCATGCGTCGATACGGTGAGGCGCTCGCAGATTTCAGCGGCGGCGAAATCCTGTTCAAGATCGGAACGGCCGGCAACCGCACGCAGCGCAAACCACAAGGCAGAAAGGCGCGAGCCGCTCGCAACCGCGAACAGCGAGAGCTTTCCTTCATCCAGCGCATGGCGCTCGCCAATATGGCCGCCCTCGAGCGAATAGACATTGTTGCCGACGAACAGGAGCGGGGTGAGGATCGTGCGATCGACACCGTCAATCCGGACATGGAGCCGGTGATGCCTGAGACGGCGCAGCGCCGTCCGCGCCGCCTTCAGATTTGCGAGCCATTTGGGGAGGCCATGGCGCCTTTGCTCTTCCTCGCGCGATCGAACCAGCAAGGGATAGAAACCGATTGAAGCATTATTGACGAAGGTGACGCCGTTCACCTGGGCCACATCGATCGGCCGCTGGTGCCCTTCGGCCAGCAGTCTGACCGCACCCGGAATGTCGCGGGGGATGCCGAGTTGCAAGGCAAGGTGATTGCGCGTGCCCAGCGGAAGTATGCCGAGCGCCGCATGCCCGCCAAGCAACGCGCCGGCGGCCGCGGCCAAGGTACCGTCTCCGCCGCCTACGACCACCAACGACGCGTGCGCCTGCGCCTCGACTGCCGCCACGATGTCCTCAGCCTTCAGAAGCTGGACGTGAGCGATGAGGCCCGCATCTCGGAATTCATCCTCGATCGCTCCGGTCAGAGCGTCGCCGCCAGCGGCGGCGGTACCGCCTTCGCGGTTTATGATGACCGGAATTGGACGCACCAGTCAGCTGCCCGCCGCAATCGGCCTGATAGCCGGCAGCCGGATCGAGGAAATCTGCCACGCCATTCGCGGGTTACGCCCCGGCAGGAGCGACGGTTCCGCCTCCGGCCCGACATTCCGCAGCAACCAGGACCGGGAGCTAGCCGATCGTCCCGAGCGTGACCCGCAGCAGTTGCGGCAATGTGGTGAAGTTCAGCCCATAATCGGTCTGGTCGCCATTCCACATCCGCTCGAATACCCAGCGGCCGTCAGCGTCATAATGACCTTCTTCGATCGTCAGCATCTGTTTCATCTGGCCCTGGGCCGGGTGGGCGAGGTCGATATCGACACGCGCGCGTACTCCCGTAACCAGGAACTGGTCGGGGCCGAGCGCGGCGATAGCGGCACCGCCCGAGGGATAATCATTACCTTCGGGCGCCTTGTCGCCGAATTGCGGGCGTCCGAAGGTAATGGTCGCGCGCCATTTGCCGAGTTCGATCACCTGCATATGTTTGGCCGCCGGATCGGTCGGTTCGGCGACGCCCCATGTCTTGCCCTGCAGCGCGAGCGCCGGCCAGACATGCGCGAGCTGGCCGAAAATGCGGTAGTTCAGCGCAAAGGCATCGAGCGTCCCGTCGTCGAGCCTCGCCGCGCCCAGCGGAAAATTGTAATAGCCGGTATCGTCCATGCCGAATGGCGAAAAGCCAATCGCGCCGCTCCCGACCACCGGGAAGAAGAAGCGCGCAAATTGTTTCGCATTGCTGGTTTCGGGAACGTACAGCGCATTATCGGGCCGGCGATAGGCGGCGAGGAATCCGAGATAATCGTGATGGTCCGGATTGTAGATATCCGGCGCCAATATATCGATATGCGGCGCGGCGGCCTTCCACACATCCAGCACGGCCGGATCGGGACCACCCGATGAATAGGTTTCGGGATCCTGCCAGACATCGGGGTGGCTTGGCAGCGCGGCATTGACGTACATCGGCAGGGGTTTGATCGCCTTGCCGGCGGCGGCGATCTGATCGATGTAGCGCGCAATGTGCCAGCTGTGGAAAGCCAGATCGGCGTCGCGGCCGAACAAGGCGGTCCAGCTGCCCGCTTTCTTGCCTACCTTCGCCGCGAGCACGGCCGGCACAGCCTCTCCAAATAATTTGTCCGCGGCCGGCGAATGATCGCGCGCACTGCGATAACTGCCCGATTCGTTTTCTACCTGAACCATGAGCACGGTATTCTGGGGATCGGCGTCCTTCAGATGCTTCATAAGGCGGACGAAGGCGCGCTTATCGGCCTCCAGCGTGTTCATGCCGTGCGGGGTCAACGCATAATGCATGCGGCCCTTGGCATCGGTCATCCGCGGAAAGCGCTTCGGATCGAGCTTGACCCAGACCGGCGTATAATTGGCGCCGGTATTCTTCCACGTCCCGAACCAGAGGATGACGAGCCGTTTGTCATGGGCGCGCGCTTCCTTGAGCAGGATATCGAGGAAGGAGAAATCGAATTTGCCCTCCACCGGCTCAATCTGCTCCC
>DATMIP010000235.1:0-2553 GCA_035554515.1 Sphingomonas sp.
AATAGACGGCTGGGGTGATTGTGAGCTCGGGAACGGGCCGCCACGAAACTGCGACCTTGCCTACATATGTCCGCTGAGAGTTTACGTCGTGGGCAACGACCGTTTCTGTCTGCGGGGTCACCTGGTCGATATAGCCGCCATCCTTGCGGATCCAGCCGCTCGCACGCACCGCGAAATTGCCGGCCAGGGGGCCGCCGACGGCGACGCCACCCTCATAATTTTGCGAACCGCGGTCGATGGTCGAGCCCTCGATCCTGGCATAGATGCTCGTCGTGTCGAAACGTGGCTGTGCGGAAATGAAGCGCACGGCGCCGCCCTCCGCGCTCGCGCCGAACAAGGTACCCTGCGGGCCGCGTAGAATTTCGACGCGCTCGAGATCGAATACGCGCGGGTAGGGATTGCCGCCGAGATAGCCGATGTTCCGGATCTGGATCGGTGTGTCATCGATATAGACCGCAGTCGTCGCCGACCCCACTTCCGAGGCGACGCCGCGGATGGCGATGTTCGTTCCATTGTTCGCGTTCACGCCGGCCGTGTTGTTGAAGGTCAAGGCAGGCGTGAGACGCGCAATATCGTCGATCTTGCGGATGCCCTGCCGATCCATTTGCGCTTGCGAATAGGTCGCGATGGAGATTGGTACCTTGCTCGCCCCCTCCTCGCGCCGCTGCGCGGTCACGACAATATCGCCGGTGGTGCCGCTATCGGTCGCCGCGGGCGGCGATTGCTGGGCCTCGGGCATCGCGATGGTCTGGGCCAGCGCGGTGCTAGAGAGAAGGCTCAAGCCAAGGGCGGAAATCGAAAACGGAGCTACACTGCTACATTTGCGCGTGAAGAGGCGATGTGGATTAGCCATTGGAAGTCCCCTTTGTCGTATTTGGCTTACTCTCTCCGGAGTTTTTGGTTCGATCCGCCCTGCGCGCGTCCGGTATTATGATGTGGTTCTTGTTTTGTTTCTGTCGGCTGCCTGGCCGCCCCGCGCGGATATGGTCCACGCGGGGCATCCCGGCGCCAGTGAGGTTGTGCCAGCCGATCGGGTCAAGCCATTGCTGAAATTGAACGGCCCCGTTGCCGAAACTGATGGCCGGCGATCCCGGACCGGATCGGGCGCATATGGTGTAGGCGTGCTTCGTTTTCGGCAACAGGGCGCGTCGTTTCAAGCGATGGCCCGGTGAAGGTCGGGCTCGCATCATCCCGACATGACGATAAAGGCGAAGTTCCGCATCCTTGTCCCGCCCAGGTCGCATGAACTCACGCGGCTGATTTCGGACGCCCCTCATGCCGCCCCCGCATGGCCGTGGCGGATTTGAGGCGCGGGGCCCGCGGAAGGGCGGGCGTGGAAGGGCATCTCGCCGCGCTGGCAGGCTATCTTCTGACCCTGTTCAGCATGGCCACAATCGGTGCGATCGCGCCGCTGGTCGGCAAACTTGCCATTGCCGCGAATGCCTCCACGGCACAGGTTGGGTTCGGCATCGCGCTCTACTCCGTGCCATCAGCGCTGTTGTCCGGTCTGATAGGCCTCCTTGCGGACAAATGGGGAGCGATCAGGATCCTCGTGGGCTCAAGCCTCCTGGCAGCGGCAGCGACCTTCTACCTGAACCAGGCCACGTCGTTGTTCGAGCTCTGGCTGGGTCTGTTCGGTGCCGGAATGGGCTTTTGTGGCGTGGTCGTATCGGCACCGGCCCTGATCATCGAGCGGCTCGGCGGTAATCCCCGCGCTCGGTGGCTCTCGCTCTGGTCGACCTATGGCCCGGCCGGGTTCGCGATCGGCCTTCTGCTCACCGCACCCTTCGCGGAGGGGCAGTACTGGCGGGCAGGACTGCTGATCGACGGCCTGCTGCTGATGGCCGGCGCAGCGGTCGCGATGTGCGTGCCCAGCAGCGCGGACCGGTCGACCGGCCGCGCGAAGGCATCGGGCCAGACGTTCGGCGCGATCCTCGCGCTGGTGCATGACGCACGCATCATTCGGCTGGCGCTGGCAATCTCCCTGCCGACCGGCATTTCGTACGGGACGAGCCTGCTGATGCCGTCTTACCTCGCAAACGTGTACGGGGTCACGATCGCGACGGCATCCGGGGTGGTGGCGCTGGCCAAGCTGATTATCGTGATGGCGGGGGGGCTCATCTCCGGTTGGCTCCTCGCCCGCCGCGTCAGTGCCAAGCCGCTCTTCCTGGCCCTCGCCCTGACCGGATTCATTGCCCAGCTCATTCTCTATTTCCCAGGCAGCGGCTTCGCACCCGCCGTTGCCGCTCTTGCGGTCTGGTTGTTCACCTACGCCGCGATGTGCGGCATCGCCATGGCGCTGCTGCCGAGCCTGCTGGGCGATGAAGCAACGAGCGGCGCCGCGAGCGGACTTGTCAGTCAAGCCATTTCCTGCACGTCGTTCCTTGGATCGGTCGTCTATTTCAGCGGCGCATCCTGGCCGGTTTTTGTCGTGATCGCAGCAATCGGGCTCACGATCGCATTTGCATTCCTGCCGGGCGGTGCGGGAAAGGAGCGCACTGTCAAAACCGGCCATATCGTTTCCACGACGATCAAGCGTGCCTAGCCAGGCGG
>DATMIP010000236.1:0-6624 GCA_035554515.1 Sphingomonas sp.
CCCTACGGCGCTCCATTCGATTATTCGGAGCACCGTAGGGCGTGGTAACCCAAAGGAGAATATATGAGCTACGCAATTATCGGCTTCGGCAATATCGGCCAGGCCCTGGCCAAGGCGTTTGCCCACAAGGGCATCGAAGTATCCGTTGCAACCACGCGCGACCCGGAAAGCTTTGCATCGGCCGCGGCCGCGATCGGACCCACAATCATTCCCAAAAAGCTGGCGGACGCCGTCAAGGCGGACATCATCTTTCTGGCCGTCCGTTTCGAGGCGCACCAGGATGTCGCGAAGGCGCTCCCAACCTGGCAGGGGAAGACCATCGTCGATGTGACCAACGCCTATGGCGTGCCCCCCGAAGAACTGGGAGGACAGCCTTCTTCCAAGGCCGTCGAGCAGGCCTTTGCTGGCTCACGACTGGTCAAGGGCTTCAACCATTTGATCGCTGCCATCCTTGACCAGGATCCGGCAGTGCATGGTGGCAAGAGAGCCATATTTCTCGCGAGCGACGATGACGCTGCCGCAGAGGAAATCGGCGCGCTCGCGGAGAAACTCGGTTTTGCGCCGGTCAAGCTGGGCGGGCTTTCTGAAGGCGGACTGCTCGTGCAGGCGCGCGGAGATAGCTGGGGCCGGCTGATCTTCAAGGACCTGGTCAAGTTCGATTGATGGACACGATGTCCCCACCGGGGAAGATACGCTGCACATCATCGGATCGAGCGCAATCCGATCATGTGCGAAACGGAGAAATGCAATGAGCACCGAAAAGAACGTCCAGATTGTGAAGGACTTCTTCGCCGCGGCCTTTGGCGGCGACAGGGAGAAGATGCTGGCGCTGGTCGCCGAAGACATCGAGTGGATCATTCCGGGCGAAGACTGGCCGCTGGCCGGAACGCACCGCGGACACGCGGAGTTGACCGACCTGTTGAAAACGGAGTCCGAAACCATGGAGACGTCGCTATCGGAACCCCGGGAGTTCATCGCGCAGGGCGACCGGGTTCTTGTGGTCGGCTATGCCGAGGGGAAGGTCAGAGCCACGAACAAGCCGTTCAAGGACGATTGGATCTTCGCCATTACCGTCCGGGACGGCAAGCTGACGAACATCCGGGAGTATGTCGACACGCAGGCCTTGGCGCGGGCCGCCGCGATGTCGGACCCCGCGAGTGCTGGAGGCCCGCCCGAAGACCGGAGCGATCTGCGCGCTTCATGACACCGAACGCCGCGCGCTCGTCGCATGGACTGTCGCAACGGAGGTCCCAATGTACGACCAATCCAAGATATCCGAGTTGATCCGGTTCGCACGAGTCAATCCGGGCTCCGCCGTCATCGACGTTTACCCGGGCGACGGTGACTGGACGCGTCTCTTCTCCTACATCGTGGGGCCAGAAGGACGGGTCTACAGCTTCGTGCCGGCCGAAGTCGCCCATTTCGAGAACGATCCGGTCGGCCATATGCGGACGCTTGCACAGGAGCCGGGCCGAGAGAATGTCGAAGCCGTCTCGGCCGACCTCGTGGCGATGCCGGAGGTGACGCAGCCGGCGGATGTCCTGTGGTTGCATCTGTTCTATCACGATCTCCACACCGCGCTGATCCAGAAGAAGGGCGCGACGGCGGCCGACTTCAATCGAGCCGTCTACGAGCGGCTGAAGCCTGGTGGATCCTACCTCATCGTCGACCACGCCGCCGCCGCTGGCTCGGGCACGAGCGACACTCAGGCGCTGCATCGGATCGATCCCGCGTCCGTCCGCCAGGAGGTGGAGGCGGCCGGCTTCGCGCTGGAGGCGGAAAGCACCATGCTCGCGAACAAGGACGATCCGCACTCGATCAAGGTGTTCGATCCCTCCATCAAGGGCAAGACCGATCGCTTCGCCTATCGGTTCGTGAAGCCCTGACGGCTCCGATCACAAGCAACCGTGCGGCGTATGCCATTCCCGCTCTGCGAAACTGCCGGTCGGTAAACGGCCCGGCTCAGGCCCAGGCCCACCAGCTAAACCGATAGCCCCCTTTCGGGTGCTGAACCGATCAAAAAACTGAATGACGGGGGCGCAACCGATCATCCATCCCGCGCGATATCGTGCCGATTGCCCACATTCAATGCAGCGTTACGGCTTGCTTGTTGCCACCGCCCAGCGCTCCGTCATCGCGCGCGCTGCCTCGAGATCGGGCGGGAAATCCACTTCCTGCCATTCCAGCCCCTTGATAGAGACCGTGCCGACCTTGGCGGTCGGCGCCAGCGCGTCGATCGCCTTCAGGTACCAGTTCTTGGTGCCGGCAGCGGTGCGCATCATCGCGTCGATCTGGTCGCTGAACATTCTCGGCCCCTCGCCGCGGAAGGCGAGCATGCCGATCGATTCGGCGTCGGTCTCCTCGGGCGTCAGCGTCTTGCCGATCGCGGCGAGCGTATCGCCGACGCGGCGCACCTTCATGTCGTCCGAATCATAATCATCCTTCTCGTCGATCGTCACGGTGATCGGCGCCGTCGCGCCGGCAAGCAGGCGCCTGACGATCTCGGCCGACACGATCGTGTCTCCGTTGATGATGATGAAATCCTCATCCATCTCGCCGCGCATCATCCAGCATGTCCCGAGATTGTCGGCGACATGGTAGAATGGGTTGAACACCGCGCGCGCACGAACGTCCGTGCGCATCGCGAGCTGTGCCTCCACCTTTTCGGTGCGAAAGCCGGTCGCGACGACGACTTCGCCGACGCCGGCCGCCGCCAGGGCATCGATCTGCCAGTCGAGCAGCGTCTTGCCGGCGAACGGAATGAGGCATTTGGGCTGATCGGCGGTGATCGGCCCGAGGCGCGAGCCCTGGCCGGCCGCAAGAATGATGGCGCGCTTGATGATCATGTTTCGCCGCTTAACTGCTGCGGATCGCGCTGACCACATGGACGACGCGCTTCGGCAGCCGTAGGGCGGCGCGACGCACGACGGGGACGATTTTGCTCCAGGCTTACCGCTCATGGCTGGATCGGCTGCGCGACAGGGGTGTCGCACGCAGCGGGACGCTGGCGCGCGTGGTCGAGAATGCGGTCTGGCTGCTCAGTGGCAAGCTGATCGGCGCGGTGCTCAGTCTCGTCTATCTCGGCATGGCGACGCGCACGCTGGGCCCGGACGCATTCGGGCAGTTCGTCCTGATCCTGGGCACTGGACAGGCCGTGGGCGCGATCGTGAGCTTCTCCACCTGGCAGGTGGTGGTGCGTTACGGAATGTCGCATCTACAGTCGGGCAACGGTGCCGCACTTGGGCGATTGCTCGCCTTCTGCCTCGCGCTCGACGGGGGCGCGGCGGTGGTTGGCTGCCTCCTGGCGACGATGGGCGTGCTGCTCCTCGGCCCGCACCTGGGCTGGGATTCGCGATTGTCGCGCGACGCCTTGCTGTTCTGCTTCGCGATGGTGCTTTCATTTCGTTCGACCGCGGTCGGCATCCTCCGCCTCCACGACCGGTTCGGCATTGCCGCGGCCGCCGATGCGGTGACGCCGTTGGCGCGGCTGATCGGCGCGGTGATCGTCGTGCTGGTCGAGAGTTCGGTCCTGGGCTTTCTGATCGCCTGGGCGGCCGCCGAAATATTGACCGCCGCGGCCCACTGGGTCGCCGCCTTCCGCATGACGCGCGCGGGACTCCGTCCCGCGGATTGGCGCGGGATCGCGCAGGCACAGCGCGACAATCCGGGCCTGTGGCGCTTCGCTGTGATCACCAATATCGGAGCAACGCTCCGAGCGTTCAGCGGCCAGGTATCGGTATTGTTGGTCGGCCTGGTCGCAGGGCCGGCAGCGGCGGGCGGCTACCGGCTTGCCTTTCAATTGGGGCGTGCCCTGGCCAAGCTGTCCGACCTGCTCGCGCGCTCGATGTTCGCGGAGATTGCGCGCGTCCATGTGGTCCGGACGGCGCAGGAGTTGCGGAGATTGTTCCGCAAATCTACCCGCTTTTCGCTGGTCGGCGGCATCGTCATTGTTGCCCTGCTGTTGCTGATCGGAAAGCCTGCCCTGGGGCTGGTGGCGGGTGAGCCCTATGTCGCGGATTATCCGCTGTTGCTGATGCTCGGCACCGCCGCCGCGCTCGAGCTGGGCGGAACGAGTTTCGAGCCGGCGCTGATGGCTACGGGGAAGGCCAGGCTGGCTCTGCAGCTGCGGCTGGTGTCCACGATCATCCAGCTCGGGCTATTGGCGGCGCTGCTCCCGGCTTATGGCGTCATCGGCGCAGCGGCCGCTACGCTGGCCGCCTCCTTCCTTGGGCTGGTGCTTTTCGGTGCCGTCGCCTGGCGCGCGATTCATCGGGAGGATGCGATCAGGCTGCCGCCACCTGTTATGCCTACCTAATCGCCCTGTTATCCGCGATAACGGGAAAAGTTGCGCGGTACGCTCATAAGTCGTTGAAATCAGGTAGCGAAACCGGCCTCGCGAAAAATTCCCTGTTCCTGACGGAAAACGCGTCAGTAAACCCGCGCCTTCGGCTTGATATAGTCGATCTCGTCGGTGAGCGTATAATCGTGGACCGGGCGGTAATCGATCGTGACCGCGCCCTTATCGAACCATGCGATCGTGTGCTTCATCCACTCGTCGTCGTGCCGCTCGGGATAATCCTCGTGCATATGCGCGCCGCGGCTTTCCTTGCGGTTGGCGGCCGAATGCATCGTCACCACCGCCTGCGGCAGCATATTGTCGAGCTCGAGCGTCTCGATCAGGTCGGTGTTCCAGATCAGCGAGCGGTCGGCGATACCGACATCCTGCAGGCGGGCATTGACCGCGTCGATCTTGCCCATGCCCTCGCGCAGCGTCTCGGTCGTGCGGAACACCGCGCAGTCGGACTGCATCGTGCGCTGCATTTCCAGCCTGATCTCTGCCGTAGGAGAACCGCCCTTGGCGTTGCGGTAATGATCCAGCCGCGACAGCGCCTTGTCGTCGGCTTCCGCCACCATTGTGCCATGCCTGGCATTAGGCTGGATCAGCTCCGCGATGCGATGGCCGGTGGCGCGGCCGAACACGACCAGATCGATCAGGCTGTTCGAGCCGAGCCGATTGGCGCCGTGGACCGAGACGCACGCCGCCTCGCCCACCGCGAACAGGCCCGGCACGACCGCGTCGGGATTGCCGTCCTTCAGCGTCACGACCTCGCCATGATAATTACAGGGAATGCCGCCCATATTATAATGGACCGTCGGCGTGACCGGCAGCGGCTGACGCGTCAGATCGACGCCGGCGAAGATCTTGCCGGTCTCGGTGATGCCGGGCAGGCGCTCGGCCAGCACCTTCGGATCGATATGATCGAGGTGTAGGTAGATATGATCCTTGTTCGCGCCGACGCCGCGGCCCTCGCGAATCTCCATCGCCATCGAGCGTGACACGACGTCGCGCGACGCCAGATCCTTCGCCGACGGGGCATAACGCTCCATGAAGCGCTCGCCCTCGCTATTGGTGAGGTAGCCGCCTTCGCCGCGTGCGCCTTCGGTGATCAGCACGCCCGCGCCGTAAATGCCGGTCGGGTGGAACTGGACGAATTCCATATCCTGCAGCGGCAAGCCGGCGCGCAGCACCATGCCCCCGCCGTCGCCGGTGCAGGTGTGCGCAGAGGTCGCCGAGAAATAGCAGCGGCCATAGCCGCCGGTCGCGAGCACGGTGGCATGGCTGCGGAAACGGTGGATCGTCCCGTCTTCCATGCACATGGCGATCACGCCCTTGCACTCGCCGCCCTCCATGATGAGGTCGAGCGCGAAATATTCGATGTAGAAATCCGCGTCATACTTCAGGCTCTGCTGATAGAGCGCGTGAAGCATGGCGTGGCCGGTGCGATCGGCGGCCGCGCAGGTGCGCTGCGCCGGTGGGCCCGCACCCATATTCTGCATCATGCCGCCGAATGGGCGCTGATAGATTTTGCCGGCCTCGGTGCGGCTGAACGGCACGCCGGCATGCTCAAGCTCGTAAACGGCGGCCGGCGCCTCGCGAACCATATATTCGATCGCGTCCTGGTCGCCGAGCCAGTCGGAGCCCTTGACCGTGTCGTACATGTGCCAGGTCCAATGGTCTGGACCCATGTTGCCGAGGCTGGCGGCGATCCCGCCCTGCGCCGCGACGGTGTGGCTGCGGGTCGGGAAGACCTTAGTGACGCAGGCGGTCTTCAGGCCCTGCTCGGCCGCGCCCATGGTCGCCCGGAGCCCGGCCCCGCCGGCGCCGACGACCACCACGTCATAGCTGTGGTCGACAATCTTGTAGGCGCTCAAGCCGCGCCCCCGAACGCGATCCGGGCGAGCGCGAACAGCGCCAGAGCGCCCCCGCCGACGGCGAGGAACAGCAGCAGGACATTGAGCGCGAAGCGATTGCCTTCGTCGTGGACATAATCGTCGACCACGACCTTCATCCCGTCGAGCGCATGCTTGAAGCCGACGGCGATCAGCAGCGCCATCGGCACCGCCCCGCTCGGCGCCTGAAGCCATTCGCCGAGCGTCCTCAAGTCGAGCGCCGGCAGCATCAGCAGCGAGGCGATCAGCCAGATGCCGAGCAGCAGGAGCGCAATGCTGGTGACGCGCTCGGTCAGCCAATGTTCGCCGCCTTCCCGGGCGGAGCCCAAACCGCGGACGCGGCCAAGCGGAGTGGAGCTATCGCCGAGGCTCATGGCCGCACTCCGAGCAACC
>DATMIP010000237.1:0-6138 GCA_035554515.1 Sphingomonas sp.
CATCTCGCCGCCGATCCGCTCGATGCGCACCTGATCGCCCTTGGGCCGGACCAGTTCGTCGATGGCGGAGCGCGGTATCGCGAAATGGGTGTCGCCCGCGCTGACGGTCAGCGCGGGGATGATGGTAAGGGTGAGCGGCACGCGCAGCGACAGACGCAGCCCCTGGCCGGGGTTGCTTTCGATATCGACCGTACCGCCGATACGCTCGATATTGGCGCGCACGACATCCATGCCGACGCCACGCCCGGATATCCCTGTGACCTGGTTCGCGGTCGAAAGCCCCGGCTCGAAAATCAGATCGAGCTTGCGCGACCAGTTCATCGTCGAAGCCTGCTCGCTTGTGACGAGACCGACGCTGATAGCCTTACGGACGACGCGCTCCGCATCGATGCCGCGCCCGTCGTCGGAAACTTCGATCAGTATCTGGTTGGCTGACTGACGCGCCCCGATACGCAACCGCCCCGTTTCGGGCTTGCCCGCTTTTCGGCGATCCTCGGGATTTTCGATCCCGTGATCCAGCGCGTTGCGTACGATATGCGTCAGCGGATCGCGGATCATTTCGATCATCTCGCGATCGAGCTCGACGTCACCGCCGTCAACCTCGAGCTTCACCGTCTTCTTCAGTTCGGCCGCCAGATCGCGTACCATCCGGGGCAATGCGGTGAACAGCGCATCGATCCGCGACATACGCGTCCGCGTGATCGCATCGCGCATCTCGCCGACGCAATGCGACAGCCGTTCGAACGCCACATCGGTCGACGAATCCGCGCCGCCAACGCGCAGGAGGCGGGACAATTCGTTCCTCGCGAGGACCATGTCAGACACGCCGGCCATCATGCGGTCGAGCAGTTCGACGGGAAGCCGGATGCTGCGCGACACGGCGCGGGTCGGCGCGGCGTTCGACATGACGCTTATCTTGGCAATGTTCGCCGGCTCGGGAACATGCTCAACGACGGCGCCTTTTGCGAGCGCGGCGATCAGGAACTCCTCCTCGCCTTCGGGCAGGTCGGCATTCGCTTCCAGCGCATCGGTAAGCTCGCCGATGCGATCGATCACGGCGAGGACGGCGCTGACCAGTGCCGCATCGGGAACACGTTCGCCCGAACGGACCTCCGCCAGCGAATCCTCCGCGGCATGGCTCAGCCGCTGCAGCCGCGGCAGATCGAGAAAGCCGCAGCTTCCCTTAACTGTATGGACAAACCGGAAGATCGCGTCGAGCCGTGCCCGATCCGACGGATCCGCTTCCCACGCGACAATCTCGCCCGCCAGCGCCTCGAGCGTTTCGCGCGTTTCAGCAATGAAGTCGGTAAGAAGATCGTCCACCTGGGATCCATCCGGTCAGTTTCCGGACCTGCCCTGCCACGACCAGAGTAAAGAAGCGCTTAACCCAGCACCGGATCGGCTCGAACTTGCTACGAGCTAAGGGAGCGTGGGCGAAGCGGGTGCAGCCGGAACCAAAGTCCCGGCTGCCCAATCCTGTTACCGGCTTTCGCCGTCCGCGTTTCGCCCGATGTTGTCGGACCGTTCCGCACGACCGGCCTGGTTCGATTGGCTGCCAGCGCCGCCACGCTCGCCGCTTTTTCCGCTATTTGCGTCATTCTGCTGGCTTGCCTGGTTCTGCCGCTGCTGCTCCAGCGATTTGTCGCGGTCCTGTTCCTGGTTTACGTCGGTGCCCGTTCCACTCTGGCCGCCGCCGGCGCCGCCGTCCTGCTGCGCCGCCTGGTTCTGACGCTGCTGCTCGATCCGCGTGTCGCGATCCTGTTGCTGGTTGCGGTCGGCACCCTGGCCCCCACCCTGATCGGGGCCTGAATTTCTATCATTTTCCATGACTTCCACTCCATATCGCGGGGCTTGTTCCCGAACCACATCAACGTGCGGCACGCGCGCATGATCCGCCACGATGGAATAGTTCGACACAGCGTGCGCCGGTTCGGCCAGGATGATTCAGGCCGGGAGGACGGCCGCCAGCAGCAGCACACCTTCTTCATTGTCTGCCAGTTCGACACGGCCGGCTTCCTCGTCCGCCAGCTTGCGGATCAGCCAGGCGGCGGAGGTCCGCGACGAGACGGCGCCCTGTCCTTCAGCGAGCACATTCCTGATCTCGCGATCAAGCACGATGCGAGCGCCTTCGGCCCGAACGACGACCTCGCCATTTTCGAAACCGATGTCCAACCGGCCACCGCGCACCAGCGCGTCGAACGCGACCATGGCCAGGTTCAGCAGGATCTTCGCCGCGGTCTTCGGAATCACCGGCACTTCGACCAGCCAGCCGAGTTCGATCCGGGCATTGCCGCGCACCAGCCCCGCAACCGCGGCCTTGACCTCGTTGGCGTCGATCGTCTCGCCAAATCCGCCGCCGGCGCCGAAAGCGAGGCGGAAGAATTTAAGGCGATCGGCCGAAGCGCGCGCGCTGTCCGCCAGCAACTCCATGACGCGCGCGCGCATATCGGGATCTTCCTCGTCGGCGAGCAGCTCGAGCCCGTTGTTCATCGAGCCAACGGGGCTGAGCAAATCGTGGCACAGCCGCGAGCAGAGCAGGCTGGCAAACTCGACCGAGCTGTCGGACATCGGGATCATGCTCCGGAAAAGGGGTGCCGCTTGTGGCGGTGGCGCCGCTCAAGCACAATCCTGATTAACAATCATTTGCACCTCACTGAACGAATGCGGCTCCGCCAGCCAGAGACGAGCGGTGGCGCCGGCGACGATCAGCCACAATTTGCCCGGTTCGGACGCGGCCAGATCGGCGGCGGAGGGTAACGCGCTCCCGTTTGGATGTGAATGATAATGGCCGACCAGCCTCTCGCCGCCGACACGCTGGGCACGGATTGCCGCAAAGAGCTGCCGCGGATCGATCTCGAACCGCGTGCCAGGATCGGGCGCGACGTTCCGGGTGAGCTCGATCCGCGTGATTTGCGCACCATCGCCCCACAATAGCCCGCAAATTTCGCTGTCGGGGCTCCGCTCCGCCTGGGCAAGTATCCGATTGAGCAAGGCGGCGGATATCGTGACGGCCATGGGCGTCCGCTAGCAGCAAGCAGCCCGAAAATCGCGTGCTGAACGCGGTGGAACGCTCTTGAAAATACACCGCAACGCACCATCTTGCACCCAGTGGACGCGGGGGTGTCAATCAAGCATGCGGCGATGACGCCGGAAATGGCCGGATGGCGGCTCGATCGGGCTCTGGCGGTCGCCATTCCGACCTTGTCGCGCGAACGGCTGAAGGCGCTCATTTCCTCGGGTGCCGTCACGGTTGGCGATCGGATCGTGCGCGACCCGGCGACCAAGGTCCAGGGCGGCAGCGCCGCGATCGTCGCGGTACCCGATCCGAAGCCGGCACATAACGAAGCACAGGATATCCCGCTCGTCATCGCCTATGAGGATGAGCATCTGATCGTCGTCGACAAGCCGGCCGGGCTAGTCGTCCACCCGGCCTGCGGCAATCTCGACGGTACGCTCGTCAACGCGCTGCTGCATCATTGCAAAGGCTCGCTGTCGGGGATCGGCGGGGTCGAACGGCCCGGCATCGTCCATCGTATCGACAAGGATACGTCGGGGCTGATGGTCGCCGCCAAGACCGATCGCGCCCATGCCGGCCTGGCCGCCCAATTCGCCGATCACTCGATCGACCGGCGCTACAAGGCGATCGTGGCGGGGCAGCCCCGCCCCGCCGCCGGGCGGATCGAGGGAAATCTCGGCCGCAGCCCGTCCAACCGCAAGAAGATGGCGGTGGTGGGCACGGGCCAGGGAAAACATTCGGTGACCCATTACACCACGCTGACGCCGCTGCGGGATGCGGCGTTGGTCGAATGCCGGCTCGAGACCGGCCGCACGCATCAGGTGCGCGTGCACATGGCCTCGATCGGCCATGCCTTGCTCGGCGACCAATTTTATGGCCGGGCATCGCGCGGGCATCGCGATCTGCTGGGTCGACTGGGTTTTCGGCGTCAGGCGCTCCACGCGGCACGGCTCGGCTTCGTCCATCCGGTGACAAGCCAGGCTTTGTCGTTCGAAAGCAACATGCCGGCAGACATGCAGGAACTGTTCAGTCATCTTTTGGTATAAATTCATTGAGACGATAAGGCAGTTGCACTGCCGAATCGGGACCGGAAGGTCCAGGGAGACGTAAGCTTATGGCCAGCGGCAACAATTCGGTGGCAACCATCCCGGCATTGGGCGGTGAGCAGAGCCTCAACCGCTATCTGTCGGAGATTCGCAAATTCCCCCTCCTCCAGCCGGAGGAGGAATATATGCTCGCCAAGCGCTTCCAGGAACATGGCGATCCGGAAGCCGCGGCGAAGCTCGTCACGTCGCATCTGCGGCTCGTGGCCAAGATCGCGATGGGCTATCGCGGTTACGGCCTGCCCGCGTCCGAGCTGATCAGCGAAGGCAATATCGGCCTGATGCAGGGCGTGAAGAAGTTCGAGCCCGATCGCGGCTTCCGCCTTGCCACCTATGCCATGTGGTGGATCCGCGCCTCGATCCAGGAATATATCCTGCGGTCGTGGAGCCTCGTGAAGATGGGCACCACCGCCGCACAGAAGAAATTGTTCTTCAACCTGCGGCGGATGAAGAGCCAGATCGACGCGTTCGAGGATGGCGACCTCAAGCCCGAGCATGTCACCAAGATCGCGACCGATCTCGGTGTCAGCGAGGAGGACGTCACCTCGATGAATCGGCGCATGTCGATGGGCGGGGACACCTCGCTCAATGTCATGGTCGGCGAGGATGGCGACGCCCAGTGGCAGGACTGGCTGGTCGATACCGATCCGCTTCAGGACGAACGCCTCGCCGAATCGCAGGAAAAGGATGTCCGTCACGACATGCTGACCCAGGCGATGGACGCACTCAACGATCGCGAGAAGCATATCCTCGCCGAACGCCGCCTGGCTGACGACCCCAAGACCCTGGAGGAACTCTCCCAGGTCTATGGCGTCAGCCGCGAACGCGTGCGCCAGATCGAGGTGCGCGCCTTCGACAAGCTCCAGAAGGCGATGATGCGCATTGCGGGTGAGAAAAGGCTGCTGCCGGCATAAGGTCTTCCGGAAAATCAGAACTTCTCGCTGATCCCAAAGTATAATTCCACATCCGGCGTGGCGCGGTTGAGACCCGCCTGCGCCCCGGCGTCGAACTGGATCCGTT
This sequence comes from Sphingomonas sp., assembly GCA_035554515.1. Taxonomy (GTDB): domain Bacteria; phylum Pseudomonadota; class Alphaproteobacteria; order Sphingomonadales; family Sphingomonadaceae; genus Sphingomonas_I. The sequence goes on from DATMIP010000237.1 coordinate 5,140, forward strand.
CGCTCGGCTGCCAGGCGATATAAGCCCCCGCCAATGCCTGGGTCGAATGGCCGTCGGGATCGCGGTCGCATATCAATTGGCCTTCGATCGACATGCTCCATTTCTCGCCGAGCTTCACGCCCAGCCCGGCCGCGCTGCCATAAGCGGCGTGGCGGCCCTTGCCGTCTTCATCGATCGCAGCGTCGATTTCGGGCGTGGCCACCAGCGTGAGTTTTTCAGTCAGATCGAAACCGAGCGGGATCAGCAGCCCCGCCCCCCAATCGCCGGCGCCGATCCCCTTCTTGCCCGTCGGCAGCGTCGCATAAGGCAGCAACGCCAGCGAGAAGTCGCCGCCGTCGGGGTGGAACAGATTCTGCTTGAGCCCGAGCGTCACGTCGCCCGTGCCCAATGCGCGATCGATCGCCCCCGTGGCGGTGTCGCGCGTGCGGGCATGGCCGTATGCCGTCCAGCCGAACCGGATTTCGGTGCTGTCGCCGACCCCGTAGCGCGCCGAAAGATCGCCCGTCACGATCATATCGCTGCGGCTGCCGGCTTGCCTGTCGAGCGTCCAGTCGCCTAGCCCGACCTCGACCTGCAAATGCCCAGCATCGACGATGCAGGCCGGCGTATCGAGGCCCGGCCGCTCGGCGCACAGGTCGCGCAACTTGTCCTCCGCGCAGACCGGGGCCGCGATCAGCAGGCTTCCAAGGATCAATATCTTCATCGAGCCTCCACCGCCGCGCGCCGTAACGACCTGCCCCATGCCCCGTTCCAGCCGGGCGCACTATCGGTTAGGGCTGCTTAATGGCCTCTTTCGCGCGCCCGCGCCAATCCGCCCGCCGCTCGTCCACACGCCGTTCCTGGCCCCGCCGGATTCTCGGCTGGATCATCCGTCTCGTCCTCGGCTTCATATTGCTGTCGCTGCTGATGGTCGTGATCTACCGCTTCGTGCCGCCACCGATCACGCTCACCCAGCTGAACGAGCTCGCGCACGGCCACATGGTCGACAAGGATTGGATG
>DATMIP010000238.1:0-2664 GCA_035554515.1 Sphingomonas sp.
ATCACCAAGGGCCAGCTCGCCGATTATTATGCGCTGATGGCCGATCCGATCCTCGAATGGCTCGCGGACCGGCCGGTCAGCCTGGTCCGTTGTCCGCAGGGCCGCGCCAAGGCGTGCTTCTTCCAGAAACATGATGCCGGCAGTTTCGGCGATGCGGTCAAGCATGTCCCGATCCGCGAGAAGGACGGTCACGAGGAACCCTATCTCTATCTCGACGACGCGCGCGGCATCCTCACCTGCGTCCAGATGGGCGCGATCGAGTTTCACGGCTGGGGATCGAAGGTCGCCAATGTCGAAATGCCCGACCGGCTCGTCTTCGATCTCGATCCCGACGAGGGCCTTGGATTCGACGAGGTCAGGAAGGCCGCCTTCCAGCTGCGCGATGTGCTCGGCGAGATCGGACTGGCCACCTGGCCGATGCTCTCGGGCGGCAAGGGGGTGCATGTCGTCGCGCCGCTCGACGCCAGCCGGGACTGGGTCGCGGTCAAGGATTTCGCCAACCGTTTCTCCAGGGCGATCAGCCAGGCGCACCCCGAACGCTTCACCGCCAACATGAAAAAGGTCGACCGCAAGGGCCGCATCTTCCTCGATTGGCTCCGCAACCAGCGCGGCGCGACCGCGGTATTGCCCTATACCGCGCGCGCGCGTCCCAACGCGCCTGTCGCGGCGCCCGTGACCTGGGAAGAGCTGGCGGATATCGAAAAAGCCGGCCATTTCACCATCGGCGACGGCGATGCGCTGCTTCAGCGCGCATCTTCGCGAGAGCTCAGGAACTGGGGGCGGGCCGACCAGCGGCTGCCCGAGCTTTGAAGCGGGCTCGGTTGCCTGCGCCGGGGCCGGCGGCTATAGCCGGCCGGCGGATTCAGCCGGTAGTGGTCTGACCGAACACACAAGGCTAAGCTTCCCTTGGGGATCGCACGGCGGCACAAACAGGCGGACAGCGAAGCCTTGCTCGATACCAATATCGCGGAAAGCCAGGCGCCGGGTGCGCTGGAACTCGATCCCTTCGCCTTCCATCTGGGCGCGGCCAGCCGGATCAGGGGGCTCGGCGGCACGGCCGCGACCCACGATCCCGAATATGCCTTTCACACACCCTATGTAGAAGCCGCCGAAGGGACGGCCAGATTCACCGTCCGCTTCCATGGCCTCGCGGCCAGGCTCGGTACGCTTCTGCTACGCGTCCACATGACCCCGATCGAGCCCGGATCGGCCACGCGCCTGGTCAATAGCGAGCGGATCGCGCTCAATCGGCTGATCGCGCTCGGCGGTGAAATTTCGATCGCGTTCGAAGGCTTCCGGGACGTGGTATTCGCACTTGTCGGGACGGTGTCGGGCGAAACCGATGCGGCTGCCGACGGCCTTACCGTGACGCTCGATCGCCCCGCCGATCCCACCGCCAGGCGCGAAATTGGTGCGGAGGCGAAGAGTACCGCCTACGGCAATACGCCGCTCACGCCGATCGCAACCCTCCTGTCCACCAGCAAGCCGACGCTCGCCGATCCGGTGACGCAGATCGCGACCGCCGCACAATTGCGCGAGCCCGCGGCGGGCGGGTGGATCGCGCGCCTGCGTCCCCAGGGCAATTCCGGCGTCGAACATTGGCGCAAAGTCTATACGCTCCAGGCGCTGCGCCGTTACGGCATGCTCGAACATGGCGCGGTAGGCCTGGGCTTCGAACCGACGCCGAGCGGTGTGCCGGCGGCGCTGGCGGCGATGCAGACCCATGTCGTTGCCGCTTTTCCCTCACGACCCGGTCGTCCGCTGAATCCGGTGACGCTCAAACGGGATCTGAATGGCCGCGCACCGTGCGACCCCGCGATCCTTAACGAAAATGTCCAGGTGCGGATCGCGTCATGGCGCCAGATCCCCGAAGACCTGCTCAATTTCGATTTCGTCTGGTCGGCACGCGCGAACGAGCAGCTCTTCTCGGTCGCTGCCACCGCGACATTCGTCCAGGACGTGATGGCCTGCCTTCGCCCGGGCGGGCTTGCCATCCACACGATGAGCTATGATCTTTCGCCCGGCGGCCGATCGACCCCGTCGAGCGAGCGCATCCTGCTCCAGCAGGGCGATGTCGAGCGGATCGCGCTGCTGTTGGTATCGCGCGGGCACGAAGTCGCCCAGTTCAAGATCGCCACGCAGGATCCGATCCTCGCGCCCGCCAATCACGGCGTGACCCACCGCACCATGGTCGGCATCATCGCCCGCAAGGCGCGTCTCGATTGATCGGGCGAATGGTGGGGCAGACTGCCGCTTTCGGGCAGCTCCGCCTCATCATCAATGCCCCATCAGCGCCAGGACTTCGCGGCGGCTGCGTTCGTCGTCGCGGAATACGCCCATCATGCGGCTGGTGATCATCGAGACGCCGTGGGTGCGCACGCCGCGCCCTGTCATGCAGCCATGCGCGGCCTCGATCACCACCGCCACGCCCTGCGGCTGGAGATTGTCCCAGATGCAGTCGGCGACCTGCGCGGTCAGCCGCTCCTGCACCTGCAGCCGCCGTGCAAAGCCATGCAGCACGCGCGCGAGCTTGGAGATACCGACGACGCGATGGCGCGGCAGATAGGCGATCGCGGCCTTGCCGACGATCGGCGCGAGATGATGCTCGCAATGCGACTGGAACGGTATGTCCTTGAGCAGGACGATATCGTCATAGCCGCCGAC
>DATMIP010000239.1:0-10956 GCA_035554515.1 Sphingomonas sp.
GCGTGGCCCTCTTAACGAGCAAAAGTGTTGGAACTTCCCCTTCTCCATTCGCCTCCATGAATAAAAATCTGAATCGGAGCCGGAGTGTTCGCCGCCTTATAGATGTCGAGCCTTTGCCTTGGAGCAGTTCCATAACTCACCCGTAAGGGTTCCCCCAGTCGAGCTCGCACGTCATCGCTATTTGAACGCCAACGCTCAAGCACCTGCTGGGAGTTGGGTGCATCGATCGCATGGTCAAATTGTGCTTCCAGGGAAAGCTGATCGTTACCAGGAACGACTGGAGTTCGTTCGCTCGAAGATTTCGCCCGGCCGGTCGCGGGCTCCATGAACGCGCTGGCGATGACGGGTAAAACCAATCTTCGAGAAATCAGGATGGGCTCGCCCGACGTCTGCAACGTAGCCTCCCGGTATCATCTTCACAGAAGCTGCTCGTGAAGCGGACGTCGCCCCCGCGCTTTCTGGTGCGTCAAGCTGACAGGAACAGGCGTCGCGTCAAGCCAGACTAGCTTTTGACGTCGAGTCCTCTCTGTGCGCCTGTTTCTTTGGGAAATATGCAGCATAGACTTGACGACTGTACGCATATAGCGTACAGTCGCTGCGGGAATCTTCAGGAGGATGTAGCCGCATCGTCTGCGGCTTCCGGCTCTTTCTCATCGCTGATTTGTGGCATCCGCGCGTGTCGACCGACCGCCGTAAGCGCCAGAGCCTTTAGTTCGCTTTTGGGGTATTTTTGTTTTTCTCCTCCGTCGACGCGGAACATGCCTGTTCCGGAACGCGGGCTATAGGCGGGCGAACCGGGCCTCGATCGCATCCCAGATGAGCGCGGGCGTATCGGTCCCGTTGAAATTGTCGATCGCGACGATACCCGTGGGCGAGGTCACGTTGATCTCGGTCAGATAGCCCGCGATCACGTCGATTCCGACAAAGACCAGCCCGCGCTTCGCCAGCTCCGGCCCGATTTTCGCGCAGATCTCCAGCTCGCGCGGCGTCAGTTCGGTCGCCGCCCCCTTGCCGCCGACCGCGAGGTTCGATCGGATCTCGCCCGCCTTCGGCAGCCGGTTGACTCCGCCGGCCGGTTTGCCATCGACCAGCACGATCCGTTTATCGCCTTTCGACACGTCCGGAAGGAAAGCCTGCACCATGAACGGCTCGCGCCACACCTGCCCGAACAATTCGGTCAGCGCCGCCAGATTGGCGTCTGCCTTGCCCACATGGAACACCGCCGATCCGGCATTGCCATAAAGCGGCTTGATTACGACCTCACCATGCTCGGCATGGAAAGCGCGCGCCTCCTCCAGCCGCCGCGTGATCATCGTCGGCGGCATATATTCGGCATAATCCAGCACGAACAATTTCTCGGGCGCGTTGCGCACCGCCGCCGGATCGTTGACCACCAGCGTCCTGTCCTGGATCCGCTCCAGCAGGTGCGTCGCGGTGATGTAGGCCAGGTCGAACGGCGGGTCCTGCCGCATCAGCACCACGTCCACATCGTCCGCCAGATCGATCGTCTGCGGCGCGTGCGCGGTGAAATGGTCGCCCGGAACGCGCTGCACCTTCACCGCGCGCGCGGGTGCCGTCAGCCGTCCGTCGCGATAGGTCAGGTCGCCCGCGGCATAATGGTACAGCTCATGCCCCCGCGCCTGCGCGCTCAGCATCAGCGCAAAGCTCGAATCGCCCACGATGTTGATTGATTCCAACGGATCCATCTGGATCGCGACGCGCAGGCTCATCTGTGTCTCCTTGCCGACGCGCAGCTAGGCGTTCGCCGCTCGCTTGTCACCCGATCCAGGCATTCTCGATATGCCTGAGCGTCCGGCCCGGCGCGATCAGGATGACGTCGACCCGCATGTCGTCGCCGGGTTCGAGATAAAGGTGCGCCACCGCTTCCGCCGCCCTTGCGACGCGCGTCAGGCGAAAGTGATCGATCGCATAATCCAGATCCTCGCCCGTCTTGCGCCGCTTGACCTCGACGAACGCGACGAGATTGCCGCGCCGCGCGATCAGATCCACCTCCCCGGCGGGCGTCCGCACCCGCCGCGCGAGAATCCGCCAGCCCTTCAGCCGCAGCCACCATGCCGCCGCCGTCTCACCCACGCGGCCCGCACGTTCCGCCTTCCGGCGGTCCCTCATTCCTTCATCGCCAGCGCACGCGCGTACAGATCGCGCTTCTGCAGCCCCGTCGCCCTGGCCACCTCATGCGCCGCTTTCGCCGCCGGAAGACGCGTAAGCGCCTCCGCCAGCATCGCGTCTGCATCCTCGATCGATGCAGGTTCGGCTTCCCCAGGGGGAGCGACAACGATCACGATTTCGCCTTTGGGGGGAGTTTCCGCATAGCGTGCGGCCAATGCGGGAAGCGTATCGGTGACGCATTCCTCGAACCTCTTGCTGATCTCGCGCGCCACCGCTGCCTCGCGATCTCCCAGCGCCTCCGCCAGCGCCGCCAGCGTCGCGCCAAGCCGCGGGCCGGCCTCATATAGCACCAAAGTCGCGCGGATCCGGGCGACTTCGGCAATGGCATCCGCCCGCGCCTTGGCTTTGGAGGGCAGGAAGCCGAGGAAGAAGAAGCGATCGGTAGGCAGTCCGGCGAGCGTCAGCGCGGCCACGGCGGCACACGGGCCAGGGATCGTGACAACTTTGTGGCCCGCGGCGCGCGCGTCGCGCACCAGCTTGAAACCGGGATCCGAAATCAACGGCGTACCCGCGTCAGACACCAATGCGATCGCCTCGCGGCCGAGCCGTGCAACGAGTCCTGGTCGCACCAGATCGGCATTATGATCATGGTAGGGAACCATTGGCCGCCTTGCACCGATATGCGCCAGCAGCTTTGCGGTAACCCGGCTGTCCTCGACCGCGATCGCGTCGGCGCCGGCCAATATGGCGGCGGCGCGCGGGGAGAGGTCGGACAAGTTGCCGATCGGGGTTGCCACTATATAGAGGCCGGGTGAGAGGCGCCCGTCCTCGGGCGGAGACGAATTCATGAGAGCGAGCATGGCAGAAGCGAGCCCCCGGCGGCAATCGGGCATATATTCCTGCGCGCGGGCGCTTGGCATCGGCCTGTCGCTTCTGCTCGCAGCTTGCTCGACCGTCGTTCCGCGCGCGGCGCCGCCGCCTTCGCCGATTGCCAAGCCCGTCGCGCCGCCACGGCCACAGACCGGGCTGCCCGAAGACGTGGAACGCCACCGTGTCGCGTTGCTCGTTCCGCTGAGCGGTGCCAATGCCGCGGTCGGCCAGTCGATCGCCGATGCGGCCGCCCTCGCGCTCGCCGATACCGGTGGAAAGGCGCTGCGGATCACGACCTACGATACCGGCCAGGGCGCCGAAGCCGCCGCTCGCAGGGCGCTGGCGGAAGGCAACCAGCTCTTTCTGGGTCCCTTGCTCGGTGAGGATGTCCACGCCGTAGTCGAGCCGGCCGAAGCGGCGGGCGTGCCGGTAATTTCTTTCTCGAACGACGTGGCGGTGGCAGGGGACGATGTCTGGCTGCTCGGTTTTTCTCCCGCCCAGTCGATCGAGCGTGTCGTGCGTTTCGCGCGCAGCAAGGGAATGAGCCGCTTCGCCGGGCTGATTCCCCCCGGTCTTTATGGCCGGAACGCCTCCAGCATACTGATCCGCACCGCCGAGGCGGCCGGGGGCACGGTGGTCGCGATGCAGAGTTATCAGCGTACCCCGAAGTCGCTTGCGACCGCTGTCGCGGCCCTTTCGAAGGAGAAATTCGACGCAGTACTCATCGCCGACAACGGCCGGATCGCGATCGCCTCGGCACCGCTGATCCGCAAGGCTGGCGGACCGGCGGCGCGTATTCTCGGCACCGAATTATGGAATACCGAACCCGGCCTCAACAGCGCGCCGGTGCTGGCGGGGGCCTGGTTCGCGAGTGTCGACAACACCATGTTCCGGCAGTTCACGACGCGATATCGCGCGCGTTATGGCCGCACGCCCTATCGCCTTTCGAGCCTCGGCTACGACGCCGTGTTGCTGACCGTCCGCATCGCCAAGGACTGGAAGCTTGGCGAGCCTTTCCCGACCGCTGCTCTGGCTGATGAGGGCGGCTTTGCCGGCGTCGATGGGGCGTTCCGCTTTACGCATGGCCATATCGCCGAGCGGGCATTGGCGGTGCACCAATTAGGCGCCCCCGGCGGCACGATCGTCTCGCCCGCGCCCAGGGGTTTCTAAAGCGCGACCTCGGCCAGGATCGCATCGAGCAGCAGCATGCCTTCGGGCGTGACGCGCAGCAGTTCGTCGGTCTGCTCGATCAGGCCAAGGCTCGAAAGCCGCCCGACCGCGTGCTGATCGACGATCGAGTCGGTCTTGCTCCGGGGAAGTCCCTCGCCAAGCCGCAGCCCCATCACGAGCATTTCGCGCGCGCGAACCTCGGGGGGAAGACCCTCTTCCAGCTCGATGCCGTGCCCGTCGCGGCCGACACGCTTCAGCCAGTTTTCGGGCTTCTTCGCGCGCACCGTCGCCGTCCCTTGACGCCGGCCATGCGCACCCGGGCCAATCCCAAGATAGTCGCCATAGCGCCAGTATGTCAGGTTGTGCTGGCTCTCCTCGCCCGGACGGGCGTGGTTCGAGATTTCATAGGCCGGGATCCCGGCCGCCGCGGTCATCTCGCGGGTCAGCTCGAATAGGCAAGCGGCATGATCCGGATCGGTGGGTGTCAGTTCGCCCTGCGCTGCCATCGTCGCAAAGCGCGTGCCGGGCTCGATCGTGAGCTGGTAAAGCGAAAGATGCCCCGTTCCGAATCCGATCGCGCGCGCCAGCGCCGCGCGCCATTCCTCCTCGCGCTGGCCGGGCAGGGCGTAGATCAGGTCGAAGCTGACGCGTTCGAACGTACGTTGCGCGATCGCAAGCGCAGCCAGCCCCTCCGCAACGTCGTGGGCCCGGCCGAGGAAGCGCAGCGCGGCGTCGTCGAGCGCCTGGAGCCCCAGGCTGACGCGGTTGATGCCAGCCGCGCTCAGGTCGGCAAAGCGCGCCGCCTCCACCGACGAAGGATTGGCCTCCAGCGTTATCTCGATTCCCGGCGCGAAGCCCCAATACCGCTCGGCCGCGGCAATGATCGCAGCCGCTATCGCGGGCGGCATCAGGGATGGCGTCCCACCGCCGAAGAAGATCGATGTCAGCGGCCGCTGCGGGCCGCGTTGCGCCTCATGCGCCAGATCGGCCAGCAGCGCGCCGCGCCAAAGCTTGTGATCCACACTGTCGCGAACGTGGCTGTTGAAGTCGCAATAGGGGCATTTCGACACGCAGAACGGCCAATGGACGTAGAGCGCGAGCGGCTCGGTCGTTCGAACCGACGGCGCGAAGGCCATGTTCACCCGCAGCCCGAAAGCCGCTTGGCGAGGTTATCGAGCGCGGGGCCTCTCAGATGGTCGCGCACCACGGCATAGGCGGCGTCCGCGATTTTTCTCAGCTTCGCCGGGTCGGCCAGCGCCGCGCGCACCTGTTCCTCCAGATCGGCCAGATCCCAGCGCACGGGAATATAGGTTTCATGAGGGCGGTAGATGTCCGGATCGGCTTCGATGTGGGACATTTCGGGTTTGATGACCACCGATCCGCATGCAATCGCTTCGAAGTCGCGCCAGCATACTTCGCCGTAGCCGAAGGGGCTGAAGCAGAGCTTCGACTGGCCTAGCTCGGTCATAAAGGCCTGTTTGGACACGCGCCCCTCCTTGGCCAGGCGAAGATCGCCGAAGGCCGCGAGCGCGTCCTTGGCTTCCTGGCGCATCGCCGAATACCAGGCCGTTCCCTTGACCGCGATCCGCGCATGCAGATCGATCGGCCGCGCTCCCGTCGGTGGAAGCGCATCGCGCTCGAACATCCGGATGATGTCGGCGCTCGTCGAAAAGGAGGGTGAAACGCAGAGCCGGTCGATGATTTCCGCCGGCACGTCCCACATGCGGTCCGGCACCTCGATTCCCATGCGCGCGGAATAATATTCGGTGAGATTGGTATGGCTTCTCGTCGGCGTGCGATAAGCATTCCGATCGCGCAGCAGGGATTTCTTGACGTATCCGTTCACCCAGGGCTCGACGCGCTCGGCAAAACGGATGTCGGTCGGCGCAAACCAATCGAAATAGGCAATTTGCAGGTTTGGCCGGGAGCTTTTGATCGTGCTCAGCAGCTTTTCCAGCTGGCTAGGCTCCGGCGTGTAGGAGGATTGCAGAAACAACGCGTCGATTCCGGCCGGGAGATTTTGGGCCGTAAGCGACGCGAAGGGGACCGCGCGGAAATACATGCCCTGCGCAGCCAGCCGTGCCCCATAGCGGAGGAAGGGGTAGAATTGCGCGTAAGCCAGTTCGGTATCCCAATAGGCCAACAGGATCCGGCATTTTGCCCGCGCCGGAAATGGCCGCCGCAGGATGCGACGTCCGACTTGCGTAAGCGCGCCCGCCTTGCCCCGCTTCAGCCATGCGAGGTGACTGGCGAACTCGTTCAGAGTTTTGGCCGCGAATCTTTTCAAAGCGACATCGGTTCAGCTGAGGACTGCCGCGACCAGCTTGCGGAACGCGTCCGCCCGGTGGCTGATGGCGTGCTTCTCTTGGGGATTGAGCTCGGCATAGGTGCGAGTGTCGCCCAGGGGTACAAAAACCGGATCGTAGCCGAAGCCGACGGTGCCGCGCGGCGGCCAGGTGAGCCTTCCTTCCGCCCGTCCTTCGAAGCTCTCGACATGCCCGTCGGGCCAGCAAAGCGACAACACACACACGAAATGCGCGTCGCGGCCGGCCTCCGGACCCTTGGCGGTGAGCGCGTCTTCGACCTTGCGCATCGCGAGGTTCCAGTCGCGGCCGTTGGGGGTTTCGGCCCAGTCGGCGGTATAGACGCCCGGATCTCCGTTAAGCGCGTCGACGCACAGCCCGCTATCGTCAGCAAGCGCGATCATGCCCGAAAGGTCGGCCGAAAAGCGCGCCTTGAGCTCGGCATTGGCCGCGAAACTCGTGCCGGTTTCGACCGGCTCGGGAATACCGAGCGAGGCGGCGGAGACCGGCTCGATGCCGTAAGGCGCGAGCAGCGCGGTGATTTCGCGCACCTTGCCTTCGTTATGGCTGGCGATGACGATCTTTCCAGGTTGAAGCCGACGGTGCGGTACGACCGGGGGCTCGTCATCGATCAGCTCGATCGTCATCGCCCGGTCGCCTTGAGCTGTGCTGCGAAGATTTCGGTGCAGCCGATGCGTGCGAGGCGAAGAAGCCGCAGCAATGCTTCCTCGTCATAGGTCGCACCCTCGGCGGTGGCCTGTGCTTCCGCGATATTGCCATCGGACAATAGCACGAAATTCGCATCCGCATGCGCCGAGCTGTCTTCGATATAATCGAGATCGAGCACCGGCGTGCCCTCCCAGATACCGCACGACACCGCCGCCACCTGCGACTTGATCGGATCCTCCGTCAGCAATCCCTGCTTCAACAGCCCGTCGACCGCGATGCGCAGCGCCACCCATGCACCGGAGATTGAGGCGGTGCGGGTGCCGCCATCGGCCTGGATCACATCGCAATCGAGCGTGATCTGGCGCTCGCCGAGCGCTGTAAGGTCGCAGATCGAACGCAGCGATCGACCAATGAGCCGCTGGATTTCCTGGGTGCGGCCCGATTGCTTGCCCTTGGCGGCTTCACGATTGCCGCGCGTGTGGGTGGCGCGTGGCAACATACCATATTCGGCGGTCACCCAGCCTTGTCCCTTGCCGCGCAGGAAAGGGGGCAGGCGTTCCTCGACCGACGCGGTGACGAGCACCCTGGTCTCGCCGAAAGCGATCAGGACCGAACCTTCGGCATGTTTGGTATAACCGGGTGTGATGGAGATCGCCCGCATCTGATCGGGGGCGCGGCCGCTGGGGCGCATGATATTCCTTTGCGTTGCAATCGGACCGGTTCTCTAGCGTCCGACGTGACGAGTTCCAATGCCTGCATTACATAAGGTTCATGACGACCGTTCCAGAAATGTCCCTCCGCGCCCGGAATGTGTTCCGGATGGTGGTCGAATCCTATCTGGATAGCGGGCTTCCCGTTGGCTCTCGCACGATTTCGCGGTTCGGCGGGCTGAACCTTTCACCGGCCTCGATCCGCAACGTGATGCAGGATCTGGAGGAGATGGGCCTGCTCGCCGCTCCGCACACCTCGGCGGGACGGATGCCGACCGAGGGTGGATTGCGCCTGTTCGTCGATGCGATGATGCAGGCCACCGAGCCTTCGGAACAGGAACGCGCCGCGATCGAGGCGCAGGCGCGGGGGCCTGTCGAGGAGGCGCTGGCCGCGACGAGTGCCGTATTGTCGGGCCTTTCAGCGTGCGCCGGGCTGGTGCTGGTGCCGCGCGGCGAGCCGATATTGCGCCAATTCTCATTCCTCCCGCTAGGCCATGATCGTGCTGTGGCAGTACTCGTCGGCGAGGATGGATCGGTCGAGAATCGCCTGGTCGATCTTCCGCCCGACGTCGGCCCATCGGCATTGGCCGAGGCCGCCAATTATATCAGCGTGCGCCTTGCCGGGCTGACGCTTGGCGAGGCGCAGGTGCGGCTGGCGGACGAAATCGCCCGGGGTCGTTCCGCGCTGGATACGACGGCGCAGGGACTGGTGGCGCGTGGACTGGCAATCTGGTCGGTGGACGGATCGCGGCGGCCGGTGATGATCGTGCGCGGCGCCGCCAACCTGATCGATCCGGCTGCCGACGCCGATCTTGAACGTGTGCGCCAATTGCTCGACGAGATCGAAGGCAAGGAGGAGATCGCCCGACTGCTGGACAGCGCGCGCGGAGCGCGCGCAATGAAGATATTCATCGGATCCGAAAACAAGCTGTTCGCGTTATCCGGTTCATCGGTGATCGCGGCGCCCTACCATGGGGCCGACGGGCGCGTGGTCGGCGTTGTAGGGGTTATCGGACCGACGCGGTTGAACTATGCGCGTGTGGTTCCCATGGTGGATTTCACCGCTCAAACACTGACGAGATTGATGGCATGAACGACGAAACGACCACGCCCGACGCCGACGACCTGCGCGAGGAAACGGCCGCAGCCGCGCCCGAGGTGGCCGAACATGACGAAGCTGCCGCTCTTGCGGCCGAGGTTGAGGATCTGAGGCGCCAGCTCCTCTATGCGCAGGCCGAGACGCAAAATGTTCGACGGCGGATGGAGAAGGACGCGCAGGACGCGCGCGCCTACGCCGCCACCGGCTTCGCCCGCGACATGCTTTCGATCGCCGACAATCTCGCCCGCGCGCTCGCGACGATCCCCCCGGCGATGCGCGAGGATGACGCGACCAGGCCGCTGGTCACCGGGCTTGAGATGACTGGCAAGGAACTCGACAATGTTTTCCAGCGCAACGGTATCACCAGGATCGAAAGTATCGGAAACAGGCTCGATCCGAATCGCCACCAGGCCATGATCGAGGTACCGAGCGATCAGGCGCCCGGCACGATCGTGCAGGAGATGCAGGCGGGCTATATGATCAAGGATCGCCTGCTGCGCCCGGCGCTGGTTGGCGTCGCCAAGGCAGCGGAGCAGCAGCCCAAGGTCGACCTGGAGGCCTGACGTTCACGCCTTCGAGCTTGTTAGATGGCATCCAATTACCTGGATCGACGTGGCTGGGGCAGGATGCTGAACCATTTCAGCATGACGCACCGGAAAGCCCTGCTTCCGCCAGAAGTTGGTCCAGGATCGCGTCCGGTTTTCCCGCCCCGCGCGCCACGAAGGCATGTTCTACGATCATGGCCTGCTGTTCCACGCCATATCGCTCCAGCCGCCGGCCGGGCGTGAGGGCGTAGGCATAGCGGCAGAAAACGTGCCGCCTGAACGGGAGGCATAATCCGCTCTGATGCTGCCAGACATGCGCGAGCTCGTGGACGAACAGCGCCTGAAGGCGTTCATGCGCGGTCGAAAAGTCTTCGCGCCACAGGGTGCCCTCGGGGTGGAACCAGATGCCGCCGGCGGGCGCCATCACGACATTGCGCGGCTGGAAGGGCCACCATTTGGCGCGATGCAGCCGGATCGTATCCAGATTGAGCGCCGCGCCGAACATGCCCGTGGCCATGGCCCGCTCGCCCGGCGTCAGCGGCCGGCCGCCGACACGGCTGAACGGGCTCAATAAGGTGCGTCCTCGCCGGCGCTCACGGTCTTGGCTTCGGCTTCGGCGGTCGTGCCATCGGCGAAACCGAAGCGCAGGGGGACCGCTGTCCCTGGCCTCACGACCGGATCGAGCCCGATCAGCATGGCGTGATTGCCGCCGGGTTTGAAGCGGACGGTGACGCGGGCGGGCACGTCGACATGAGCGAGCGGCGTCATCGATGCCATGCCGCCCATCCCCGTCATGCTCTGGTGCATTTCGGTCCGCGCGGCGAGCGCGCTTTCCACGCGGACGAGACGAACGTCGCGCCGCCCCCCATGGATGTCGAAATAGGCCGCCGCGGGCTGGCCGGCCACGGCCGGCAGACGTACCCATGCATCGGTGACCTTGGGCTCCGACGTGCCGCTATGGCATGCGGCGAGAGGGAGCAGGAAGGAAAGCGCGACAGGGCGGATCGTCATGCCGGCGCTCTAGACGCTTCCGCGGCGCGGGAAAACAGGATTGGCAGCGCGTCTTGCGATGCCTTTTCGCCTCCCTATATCCGCCTTGCCAACCGTCGCTGGAGGAAGGCGCCTGCCTGCTGAGGGGGCGTGCCGGCGGCTCGAGCAGGGTTTCGACAAGAGGATTACAATGGCCAAAGTTATCGGGATCGACCTGGGTACCACGAACAGCTGCGTTGCCGTCATGGAAGGCGGCAAGCCCAAGGTGATCGAGAATGCGGAAGGTGCGCGCACCACGCCGTCCATCGTCGCCTTCGCCAAGGACGGCGAGCGTCTGATCGGCCAGCCGGCGAAGCGCCAGGCGGTCACCAATCCGGACAACACGATCTTCGCGGTGAAGCGCCTGATCGGCCGCCGCTTCGACGATCCTATCACCAAGAAGGACACCGAGCTGGTGCCCTACCACATCG
>DATMIP010000240.1:0-7690 GCA_035554515.1 Sphingomonas sp.
TCCTCGCGGTCGGGTCACATCCAGGGCAATTCCAGGCTGTCTGGCGGCCGTCGCATCGCCAGACCGTTCATCGCGCACAGCAAAGGAATTTCCCGATGGTTCGCAAAACAGGCCTTGCCGCGATTGCCCTGGCGCTTGCCGCCGGAACGATCGTGGCCAACCCGGCCGATGCCCGGATTGCGCTCAACCGCATCAGCCTCAATCGCATCAGCGCCAACCGCATCGCTTTCAATGGCCTTGCCGCCAAGGGCGCCAAGGTCGATCAGACGACCGCCAATCCGCACGCGAAAGAGGCCGTCCCGGCGCGGAAGACGCAGCCCGGCGAAGGGTCTGTCAGCGCGGTGGTGTTGGTGGAACTGCCCTCCCAATAGGGGCCGGCACCCCTCGATCGGCTTGGCCCAGGGAATGCGGATGCTGCGAACGCCTTTATTCTTAATCGGGCTCATCCTGCTCGCATCTTTCGGCTGGACGGGCGCAGCGGCACCGCCGCCTGCGCTTCGTTCGGTGGATGTGATCGGGACCGCATTCCGCATCACCTTTGCCGATGGCCGTGCGCTCGCTGGGAGCGCGCTTCAGGGTGCTGTCCTCACGCTCACGCTTTCCGGCGACGCCCGGCCTGGCCGCTACCGCCTCGACACGATCGAACGGGATCTGGGCAACAAAGATATCCTGCTGTACCGGATCACCGTTCTGGCGACGCAGATCGGCGAAACCGATCACGATCTCTGCGAGCCCGATGCGCAAGGAGAACGCTGGGCATTCCCGCTGAAGGGACAATGGGACGATGCCGGGCGACGGCTCAGCGAAAGGGGGCTGACGCTGGCGTGCGCCGCGGGTGGCGCGATCGGCAAGTGCGTCCGTTGGGGTTACCCGCCCTGGGGAAGAACGCCGTCCGGCACGCCGCTGGCGCCCTATCACGCGGCCTGCGTCAATATGGTGCGCGCCAATTATTGCGGCGATCGCGGCACCACGCGCGATGGGATGACGATCGACTATTGGGATAAGGCCGGAATCATGCGCGCCGACAAGGAACGGGCGCGCGACCTTGGGCTGCGGTTCGAGGCCGCGTGGTCGCCGAAGGGGGCGGTTTGCGTGGCCCATATGCGCGTGCCCGAGAATATGACCCTGGAGCAACTGGCCAGGACGTGCCCGCGACTTCGTCGTCTGGGGCCGATGCAGTGCGATCCCGAGCAGGCCGAGAAGGGGCGCTATGGCAGGGCGCTGATCTTCAACGGCTCGTACTGAGCATGGCCTGAGGCACTGCCGCTCGACTCCCTTCTGTCGGCGCGATTCAGACGGACGCTGAGGTAGCGCCGGAAAGCAGGTCGATCAGGTCGTCGACCAGATCGGTCGGATCCGCTCCGCCCTTGCCGTCAGCCGCGAGATGCCCGCCCAGGGCCAGATCGATGGCGCCGTGCGCGGTCGCCATCAGCAAGGCCGCGGTGCGTTCGTCATTTTCGGGCCAGCCCGCGACATGGGCGCGCGCACCGCGCACAATGTCGACGAAAGAAAGACGGGTAGAGCCCGCCGCCGCGTCCAGCGCATCGTCATGCCGGCTCCAGCCGCCGAACAGGAGATGGAAGCGATTGGGATTCGCCAGGGCCCAGGCGACATGATCGTGCGCCAGCGTCCGTAACGCATCGAGCGGACCGTCCGCGCGCCCGACACCTTGCTCCATCGCGTCGCGCCGCGCGGCAAATTCGCGCACCGCAACCGCCGCGAGCAGCGCCTCCTTGTCGCGGAAATGCTTGTAGGGCGCGTTGTGCGACACTCCCGCGCGCGCGCCCACGGCGCGCAGGGTAACGCCATCCGGGCCGGCGCTATCGAGCAGATCCGCTGCGGCATCCAATATCGCGTCGCGCGAAGAGGCCATAGCCGCTCCTGCCGATCCCAGTTGACAACGTCAACCTGAATGCGCTTAGGTTGACACTGTCAACTAAGGGTGAGTCGTGACGAAACGGGCGATCTTGCAACCATTCCGGCTGACCGCGGGGATGTTGGCGACGACGATGGTTGCCGCGGCACAAGCGGCCTGCGTGCCGCCCGCCGGTTTTGTCGATCGGCCCGCACCGGCGGCTCTGCCGTTCGAACGGCTGGTTTCGCATAGCGAGAGCGTGGTCATCAATCGCCCGCTCGCGGCGGTGCTGCGCGTCGTCCAGGCGACATCCTTGAAAGATGCGATCGATCACCGATCCAACCTGCCGGGCGTTTCGGGTACGCATATGCTCACACCGGGCGACTTCGATCGGCCGGGCGCGCGGCGGCTGACCTGTCTGACCGACGGATCGACGGTGGAAGAGCAAATTTTGGTGAACCGGTCGGGCGCCCGCGCCGCCATCTTCCAATATGTGGTCTGGAATTACACGACCGAGCGAGCCCGCCCGATCGATTACGGCGTCGGCCGGTTCGTGCGCATCCAATCCGGCGACGGGCGCACCCACACGCAATGGACCTATGGCTTCGCGTTAAGGCGGGACCGGTTTCCGGGAAGGCTGGGCGGCTTCGGCGCATTCCTGTTCCGCAAATTCTTCCTCGAGCGGGATTATGCGACGATGATGCGTAATTCGCTGGCGGCGGAAAAAGCGCGCGCCGAGCAGAAGTGACCGTTCGGCCGGTCGAGCTTTCCGATACGGCCGCAGGAGAAGGCCGTCAGAAAAAGAGAGCGTCACCGTAATAGCCGGGATTTACCGACCGCTTGGGAGCTTCTCCATCTGCTGCTTGGCCTCTTCGTTTCTCGCTTGATCAAGCGCAACCAGATGCTGCGCGGCCTGCTGCACGCTTTCGGTCAGACGTTGCGCTTCGGTCAGGTCCGGTTCCTCTATCTCCAGGACGTCGGATGGTCCCACGCGCCAATGACGGCGGGCCAGCACCGTGCACAGAGCGGCCGCCTCCCGCGCGAGCCCGGCGGTCGCGGCCCATCTCTGCTCGAACCCCGTCCGCTGCTTGGCCATGCCATCCAGAAAACCGGCCAGCTCGATCGGCTGTAGCTGGTGCGCGGCAATCTCGATCTCACCCTGCTTGCGGGCCAGGGCAATATAATCGGCGTAACGCCCCCCCATCGCATTGGCACGTTCGACCATGAAACTGATCTTGTCGCAGTGATCGAGCACCGGCGAGCCGGGCGTGAGTCCCTCCAGGGTGAGGATCTTCTCCACCCCAGTTGCGTCCAGTTCCGCGTCATAGGCTCTGGTATCCGCCACGGCGGCGTTGGTCATCGCCGCGGTGATTCGCATCAGCGGCTGCTGGATGGCGGCGACATCGATAGATTTACGCGCGTCGGCGGCCGACTTGACCACTTGCATGTCCTGGCGCGTCGGGCCGGCGTTGGTGGGTGCCTGCGCGATCGCATGCGGCGCGACGATCAGAAACGACGCCGCCACGCTCATCAGGAAGCGCGGGCGGCGATCCCGCGGCAAGACTGCGCCGAATACTATATTCCTCACCGAATCCCCCCTGACAAATCGGAACAAATAGAGTGCATGCCCTCCCGTTCCTTGGCAAGGGTTCGGTTGACGACCAGCCGGCTTCGGCAATGGGCTTCCAATTACGGCGACATTCCCCGAATTGATCCCCGGGGGGCGGACGACCGATCGGCAGCACCCTTTGAAGGCATGCCTGCCGTCGTCACGCCTCCTCGGCGTAAAGGGTGGTTTCGCGTGCCTTCAGAATCTCGGCAAGGAACCAGTACGCCTCGCCCCATGCATTCAGCACACTATCATCGACCGCATCTCCCAGGACGTCCTTGATCGCCGGTATCAGAGCATTCGCGACGGCGGGATAATGTTCCGGTCTGATGTGCGTCGCGACGTGGCGCGCAGCGATGCGCTCGATCGCCGGTTTCAA
The DNA here is from genome assembly GCA_035554515.1 of Sphingomonas sp. Lineage (GTDB taxonomy): Bacteria > Pseudomonadota > Alphaproteobacteria > Sphingomonadales > Sphingomonadaceae > Sphingomonas_I. The sequence continues at coordinate 3,844 of DATMIP010000240.1, forward strand.
TGCGTCGAGCTTGTCGGCGTTCTGCGCAAAGGCGAGGATCGCGGCCGCAAGCCGTTTGGGCTGCTCACCGGATTCCTGGGCCGCCATATCGAACAAGGCTTTGATTTCAGGATCTACAAACAACCGTTCGTACATGCGCGTCGTGATCTCCACGCCGTGCTTCTGGAGAGCCGGAGCCGTCGATTTAATGATGAAGATAGTATCTGACGACAGAGGCTCTGACATAAAATCTCTCAAACTACGGTCCTATCGATGCGCGTTGCATCTCGCCCGCCACCTATAGAACAGCAGCCTCGGCCAAGCCACGTTTGGATCGCCCCGCCGGTCGCTCTACGAAGCCGGGCGCCCGTATCGATCGCGGACATCGGTTGGTCTATCGAATGAGAGGCAGGGGGAAACGCAGGCGCTGGAAGTGGCGCAGTGCCGGTATCATTATTGGTGGCGTGGATGCGAGCTGCGATCCGGGCGAGACAGTCAAGCATTGTGTCCCCTTATCTTCCTGCCGAACGCCGATGCCGCGGAGGGGAAAAACAAAAAACCCCAAAACCGAACTAAAGGATCGGGTGGCCAGGCAGCTTCGCCCTGCAGCCCGCCGTTCGGGAGGCGCCGACAATTATCAAAATTGAGAAAGAGCCGAATGCGGTAATCGAGGTGCGGCTTCATGGCACACAACTCCCAAAAAGTTGTACGCTATTAGCGTACAACCTGTCAAGCCTGAAGGGCGGGCCTGACGCGTACAATCGTGCGGTTCGTGCGAATGCCGGCGCGCAACGACGCCACTTTTGTCAGGCCTGTGCTTGCCGAGCCCGAACGGGCGGCGCACAGTGCGGCTCCCGTTACGAGGGGATCAAGGGACTGGTGCTGCGGGCGGAGTTTGTGAAGAAAAGGTAGGCGCTTATGCAGCCTTCGGTGCCGGCGCCCCGCGCAACAATCCTTCGGTGCTCAAATCCTCGTCGATCTCGGGCCAGTGGATGCCATAGCCTCCGGCGCTGGTCTCCCACGCTCTGCGCTGTTGCGGCGTGGCGTGCAGCAAGCGGGGGTACCAAGCGAGCGGGACCGAGATGGTGCGGCCATCGACGAGGTCGACGATCAGGCTAGCGTCGTCGCAACGCACATCGGCGACGCGTTCGTCAGCGATCCGGGCTGAAATGTTCATGCCATGCCTCCAGCAGAGCGGTTCGGTGCTCGGCGACGAGCTTCAATATGGCATTGATCTCGCGCGGGCGAAAGCCGCGGTTGCGCGCCAACTCTACCGGCGTGAGCCACGCCTTAAGCGTCGAGGCACCGGCATCGACATGGACGTGCGGCGGCTCGTTCGGTTCATGACTGAAGAAGTAGAAGCGATAAGCGCCGATGCGCAGGATGGTCGGCATCGATCTTTCCTGAGCATCGCGCTTCCTCAAGCTTGTGCCACGGACGGGGCTAACATCGAGAGTGGAAAAATGGAGGAAATTATCCGCTATGCCTTGCGGAGCTTGTCGCCAGCGTACCCGCCATCGGCAAAGACGTGGCGCAGCCAGGGGAAGCGATGCCGTTATTACGATACACGTGCAACAACCCCTCAACCTTGTGGCGTGGCAGGAGAGATGGGGGTTGTTGCACGTGTCACCGTAACCGCACTTTTGTCAGGCTTGTGCTTGCCGAGGCCGAACGGGCGGCGCACAACGCGACTGCCGTTACGAGGGGATCAAGGGATTGGTGCTGCGGGCGGAGTTTGTGAAGAAGCGGTGGAGCGGACTTGCTTTATTGTACGAATTCCCGTACAGAGTAATGGATGCATACGCTGAGTTTTTCCGACGCACGCGCGAACCTCAAGAGCGCGATGGACCGAGTGGTGGCCGACAAGGCGCCGCTGACGATCACCCGCCAAAAGGCTGAGGGCGTGGTCATGATCTCGCAGAGCGAGTGGGAGTCGATCGAGGAAACGCTGTATCTTTTACGCTCGCCCGCCAATGCGCGCGAATTGCTGGCGAGTATCGCGGAGCTTGATGCGGGCCAAGGCGTGGAGCGCTCGCTGATCGAGCCGTGAAGCTTGTTTTCTCGGAGCGGGCCTGGGGGCATTATGTTTTCTGGCAGACCGAAGACCCGAAAACGCTCAGCCGGCTAAATGCTCTGATCGTAGAAACGATGCGCGATCCGTTTCGTGGGACAGGCAAGCCCGAGCCGCTCGCCGGAAACCTGAGCGGCTGGTGGTCGCGCCGCATCGATCGAGAACATCGTCTGGTTTATCGGGTCAGCGGTAAGGGCGAAACGCAGGCGATCGAGATTGCGCAATGCCGGTATCATTATTGATGGTCGCTGCTTCGCCGGATCATCTTGGCGCCACAGGCAACGGCGCTGTGGCGGCGGACGAAATGCCGTGGTTGTCGCGACGCGGTCGGCAACATGCTCGTCGATGGCGATCAGGGTGGTGATGCTGCGGGCGCATTTCATGAAGAAGAGGTAGCCGGCGCTGCTGCGCGGATCAGGCCGGCTCCGCAGGTTCCACGATGTTCGCATCGCGCTCCCATCCCTCGTGCTGCAACACGATGTGCTGGATTGCGACCGCGTCGGCATTGGCGTCGAGATCGGGCAGGGCCTGATATTCGGATACCCAGCAACGATGGACGATATAGGCGATGGCGATCTGGCCGGCCTCGTTGTGAAGCTCGATCACGATATCCTTGCGAAAATCGGCAAGCGCCACTTCCCTGCCGGCGGCAGTTCCCAAATGCCACACCTTGTTCGCCCAGGTTTCGAATTCGAGATCGTGGGTTACGCCGCGCTCCAGCGTGATCGGTTCGAAGCGGGTTTCGCCGGGGGATCGCCGCAATACCGAGAAATCGCCACCCTCGCGGTGTTCAACGACTTCGGTCGAGCGTCGGAGCGCCGAGACCTTTGAAATGCCGGCGACATAGCGGTTGTCCCACTTCACGCGGAATTTGAAGTTCTTGTAAGGATCGATGCGCTGCGGGTTGACCGTGAACTCGGACATCAGGAATCTCCGATCGGGATGCTCCAGCAGCAGCGGCCCCCGTGCTTGATTGATTATTAGTGCCCTGATCAAGACCTGAAAGTCAAAGGCGCGGGCCGGACGCTCAGGCGCGAGCCGCTCATCAAATCGATCTGCCTGACCGGCGACGCGCAGGAGATCGACTGGCGTAACAAGAGGATTAAGGAGTTGGTGCTGCGGGCGGAGTTTGTGAAGAAGCTGTTGGGTCTATAAGCGGCGAGCCGCCGGGCAGCACTCCGCAGGCACGCTGAATTAAGTATTGTGTCCCTTTATCTAAAGTCAAACAGACGGAGCTTTCGACACTCAGTCAGGCCAGAGCGCACGTTCGCAACCGCGCCCATAACGGAGCGAACGCTGCTAGGAAAAAATCAGTCGCCATGTACCCGCGAGGGCCGATATATGCTTGTATGGAAGCGCGATTGCGAAGCGTTGAGCGCTTCGTTGGGGGGATGGCGTTCGACCGTTCGATAATTCGGCGTGGTCGGCGCAGCGGCATTTGGGGGGCGATGTGGGGCTTGAAGTTCGTGATCTGACGACGATCAAAGCTAACGGGGTGGTCGACGTTGCGGTCTCCCAAGATGAAACCAGGCTATATGTCGCCACCAACTTGGGCACGATCGAGACTTACGATCTGCAGAGCTACGCCAAGCTGGCGACCTGGACGGTAGGTACGTCTCTTGGTGGGATCAGCGTTTCCGAGGATGGCTCTTATCTCCTCGTGGCCCAGCGATGGTCCACCAATGGTTTATCGACGCTCTACAAGGTGTCGACGGCCACGGGCGTCGCGCAGAGCGTTACGATGGCGGGCAGCAGCTTCTACGATGTCCAGGTTGTGGATGCGCATACGGCCGTGGT
>DATMIP010000241.1:0-3464 GCA_035554515.1 Sphingomonas sp.
GGTAAGCGGGTCCTGTCGGGAAGAGGTTAGATGGTGCGCCCTATGCCCGCGAAAAGGACCCGAAGTCCACGCCTGGCATCCGCCGGCGCCCGCACGGGATCTTTCAATAGGTGACGGTTACTGTGACCGTATCGCTATAGGCGCCCGCCCAGACATTCTGCAGCGCGAAGATGCGCCCATAAATGCTGATCAGCTTGGTACCGTGACTGACCGCCGGAAAGCCCGACGTGACGGTCTGCCCGCCGCCCCCGCCATCGCCCCACACGATCGTGCGCGCGGCATTGGTATAGAGATTATAATAAAGCGGGTGCGATCCGGAATGCATGGTGCGCGCATTGCTGTTGCCGGTATTTCCCGGGCTGAGCGCGATGGTGAAGGTCGAATTGCCGGGATCGGTGGAGATGCACGTCATCCCAAGCGTCGCGACCGCATCGTTCGGGACGGGCGAAACCGGATTGTAATTCCCGAAGGCAAGGTTGGTCACCGAAACTGAGCAGATGCAGGCGTTGGGATCGGCGCATCCCGCCCAGGCCGCTCCCGCCCACGAGGCACCCAGCAAGCCGATCGCGGCCAGGACAGGTCTACCGATCATTTTGCGCTCTCCTGCGGTTGACAGGTCAAGGGACCGATCCGCGGCAACTCAATTCCCTTGGGGACATTGCGTATCGTCACCCGGCAGGGCCCAGCTTCGCGTTTGGCCACCAAAATCTTCCCTTCGCTTATATTGTCGATGAAGACCTCGCCGTCAAAAGCCGCATAGAAAAGGCGATCGCCGTCGCTGAACGAAAGCATTGTCCCCGGCTCAAGCGGCCTCCCATCGGGCAGGACGATCAGCACGGTTCCAGCATGGCCGCTCGCGACGTGGAAGCGCGCCTGAACGCCTGACAGGAAGCGCGGCACCACGATCAAGGTATCGCTGGGAATCGTCGAATCCAGTTTGAAATCCTCGGCAGCGACCGAGAGGCGATTGGCTTCGTACGGCCTGAGGTTCGTGACCATCGCGATACCGGCGCCATTGGTAGTCGCGACCTTCCGGTTTTCCTGGAAGATCCTCACGCCCTTTTCGCCGTTGCCGACGTCTACGATCGCGAAACTCTCATTCAGGCGCCGGGTCGGTAGGATCGACGAGCCCGACAGGACGAATCCGCCGCTCGCCAACAGGCGCTCGGCGGTCCGGCCCTTGAAACGCGCGATATTGGCGGTGAGGTCTACCGCCTGGCCGCGATAGGCGAGCTCGGCTTCCTGCTGGTCAATTTTTCCCTCGCTCGCGGCAAGGCGATACCCCCAGCCATTATCATCGGGTCTGGTCCGCTGAAGCTCGATCCGGCGATTGTCGCTGTCGATCTGGACCAGAGCAGAACGGCGCTGGCCGAGGGGGATGGTGATGCCGGCGCCCAGCGTGCTGTCGGGGTGACCATCATAGCTGCTGGTTCGCAGTGCGAAGGCGTTGAGATAGCCGAAGGCGCCGAGCTGGCGGTTATAGTTGAACGCCCGGACCTGGGTGCGCGTCCCGTCGCGCAGGCGCAGATAGGAGAGGTTGGCGGTGAAGCTGCCGACATGCTTGAAGGTCGCGCCGGCCGTGGCCTGCAGAATCTCGCGCGGGCGTTCCGCGCCACGCGCCTGGCCCAGCTGCGCATAATCGCGCGACGCAGCCTGGTAGCTGAACGACAGCGACCAATGCTGGCTGATCCGCGAGGCATATATTCGGTAGAGATGGCCCGCTCCGTTGCGGCCCCGTGATCCCGACGCGGCGACGCCGATCTCGCCGAACGTGCCGAGCAGAGCGGCAAGGCCAGCACCCACATTCTGCAGATGGGCCGCGCCCTCGCCGCGGGTTTCGACGGTCAGCGATGATGTAAGGCCATGCCGGTAGAAGCCGGCGACGAACGGCCGGCGATAGTCGAACGACCTGCGGCCATAATGATCGCGCTCCGCGCCGGCTTCGATCGAGAAATCGGAAAGGCCGGGGCGCAGCAAAGCGATGCTGACATAATAGCTGGATGTCACGCGGTGCTCGACGCCAAGCGCGTCGCGCACGACTATCGAAACATCGCCGGCGCCGCTGACGACCGGAAGGCGATTGAGCGAAAACGGCCCTTCGCGCACCTGCCCCTGATAATTGAGCACATCGTTGATGTAGAGCTGCACATTGGACGGGAGCGCCGCCTGGCCGTTGAAAATGGGCGTCGGGAAGGACAGAAAGCCCGGCTGCACGCTGAAATCGGTGCCCCATTTGATCCCGCCGAAGCGCACCGGCTGCTCCCAACTGCTGATATGGGTCAGCGTGTCGCCGATCGTGAGCCGGGTAAGCCCGCTGGGATTATCGTGGATCGCGAAGGTATCGAGGCGGACGACATTGGGGCCGGCCGGATCGTTACCGATCGTCATCGTATTTTCGATCAGCCCGCGATCATCGGACGCGCCGGTTTCCAGGAAGGCATTGCCGATCATCCTGCCCGCGGCGCGCTGGAGCGAAACGTCATAGTTGACGAACGCCGTGCGCGCGGCGCGCGAAGGCGGCAGATATTGGCGCTCGCCCGAGATCGCGGTCGGGAGAAACGCATCGGCCGGCACAGTGATCTGGAGCTGCTGAAGCGCCTTGTCGATCCGGAAGGTCAGGCCGCGCACGCCGGACAGTGCCCCGAATGCCTGGCCGTCGATCATGACCGGCTGCCCCGAAAAGACCAGTCTCCAGCGATTGAGATCGTCGATCGGGACCAGCGTCTGCCCGTCGCGGACGATCACGATCGTGTCGCCGCTCCCTTCGCCGTTGATCGCCACGGCAAGGACGGTAAGCGCGCCTTCGTCGCTCGCCGGATTGAAACCGGCGACATTGGCTGGCCCGGCAGCGGGGGAAGCCGTGACATTCCCCCCGGCAGGACGCGCATCCAGACCGGATGCGCCTGGCCCGGCGCCCGTGAGCGTGGGCGGGGCGGACTGTGCGATCGCCTGCACGGAACCGAAAGCGGCCAGCAGGACGGCGCCGAGCCGCCTATTGCGGGACGGGTGCACCCTCTGCCGCCCCCACGCGAAGATTGGCCGAAAGCGGGCCCTGATCGCTCTCCGCCGTCAATAAAATCGCCATTCCCGGCGCAAGCGGCCTCGCCGTGGCCAGCTTGATCCTCCTGACAGCCCCCGGCAGCACATAGATGTTCGCCTGCTTTTCGAGCGGCGCACCCTGATCCCCGCTGATCTTGAGCGACTTGATCTGGACGTGAACATTGCCCTTGTTGCGCGCCGTCACCGCCAGGCCATCAGCCGCCAGGGCCACTGCCCACTCCATCGCCGCGGAGGGGTTGGGCGTTGGAACGAACACCGGGACCAGCATGCGCAGGACCGTAGAAAAGCCCATCTCGACCCTTTGCCGCGGCACTTCCTGCAGAACGATCCGATAGCTTCGTTCCCTCGCTTCCGGCGGCACACGCAGCGCGAACCGCGCAACCTGTTGCTCGCCGCCCTTGAGG
>DATMIP010000242.1:0-4889 GCA_035554515.1 Sphingomonas sp.
CAACAAGCGCCTCGCGGCGATGATCGGCCAGGCGTTGGCGCGGATGCCGCAGCTGCCCGAATGGATCGAACCGAGCTTGCTTGCCAAGCATGAATGGCCGGGCTGGGCCGAGGCGCTGGCGCGTATCCATGCCGACCCCGCCGACGCCAAGGCGCGTGAACGGCTCGCCTATGACGAACTGTTCGCCAACCAGCTCGCCTTGATGCTGGTGCGCGCCTCGTCGCGCGCGCGGCGGGGTCAGCCGCTCCAGGGCGACGGGCGGCTGCGCGACGCGCTCAAATTGCCCTACCAGCCGACCGGCGCGCAGTCGCGCACCGTCGCCGAGATCGAGGGCGACATGGCGCAATCGGCCCCGATGCTGCGCCTGCTCCAGGGCGATGTCGGCGCGGGCAAGACATTGGTCGCGCTGATGGCGCTGCTGATCGCGGTCGAGGCCGGCGCGCAAGGCGCTTTGCTCGCGCCGACCGAAATCCTCGCCCGCCAGCATTATGAGACTCTGTCGCGCCTGCTCGGTGGCGTGCCGGTCAATCTCGCCATCCTTACCGGGCGCGACAAGGGCCGGGTGCGCGAGGCGACGCTGATGGGGTTGGCGGATGGCTCGATCGACATCCTCGTCGGCACCCATGCCATCTTCCAGGAGGCGGTGAGCTACAAAAGGCTCGGCCTGGCGGTGGTCGACGAACAGCATCGCTTCGGCGTCGCTCAGCGCATGCTGCTGACGCAGAAGGCCGAGCGCCCGCCGCATCTGCTGGCGATGACCGCGACCCCGATCCCGCGCACGCTCACGCTCAGCCAATATGGCGAGATGGATACGAGCCGGCTCGACGAGATGCCGCCTGGCCGCCAGCCGATCGAGACGCGCGTCATTTCCGACGATCGCCTGATCGAGGTGGTCGACGGGCTCGGTCGCCACCTCGACGCCGGTCATCAGGCCTATTGGGTTTGTCCCTTGGTCGAGGAGAGCGAGGTCAGCGATCTCGCCGCCGCCGAGAGCCGTGCCGAGGCGTTGCGCATGCGTTTCGGGGGTAAGGTCGGGCTGATCCATGGCCGCATGAAGGGCCCGGACAAGGATGCGGTCATGGCTGCCTTCCAGCGCGGCGAGCTCGGCCTGCTGGTCGCGACGACGGTGATCGAGGTCGGGGTCGATGTGCCCAATGCGACCCTGATGGTGATCGAACATGCCGATCGCTTCGGGCTCGCCCAGCTCCACCAGTTGCGCGGGCGGGTCGGGCGGGGCGAGGGGCGTTCGATCTGCCTGCTGCTGCGCACCGCCGGCCAATTGAGCGAGACCGCACGTGCTCGCCTCGCGCTGTTGCGTGACACCAATGACGGTTTCCGCATCGCCGAGGAAGATCTGCGGCTGCGCGGCGCCGGTGAAATCCTCGGCACGCGTCAGTCGGGCGAGGCCGCATTCAAACTCGCCACGCCCGAACATAGCGCCGCCTTGATCGAGAGTGCGACGCAGGATGCACGCCTGCTGGTCGAACGAGACGGCGGCCTGCTCGTCATCCGTGGCCAGGCGGCGCGGATCGCGCTCTATCTGTTCGAGCGCGACGCCGCGGTCGGTTTGCTGCGCGGGGGATAACGGGCGTCGGTCCCTCGAACGCCGCCTTCGCACGTATGTTAGCCAGATAGAGGTGGACGCCGCGCCGTAGAGGCATTTATGTAGTTTTTTCGGGATATTGGGACAAAGCTGTGGCTCAGATCGTCGGCGGCAGCGGCAATGATACGCTCAACGGCACCGCGGCTGCGGACCTGCTCGAAGGACTCGGCGGCGACGATCAACTGAGCGACACTCTGGGTGGCGATGATCAGCTCAACGGTGGCACCGGCAATGACTGGCTGACCGTTGCCTTCTCGGGCGATGTGATCGCCGCCACGCGGGTCGGGCTCGATGGCGGCGACGGCAACGACCAGCTATTCTACGATGTCGCGCTGCGTACCGTCGACTATGCCACCCTGAACGGCGGCGACGGCGACGACACCCTCACCGCGATCGGCGGACGCGGCGTCAGCCTGCTGGGCGGTGCCGGCAACGATATCCTCAGTTTCACCACGGTCGATCATACCACCGTGCCGGCGAACGCGCAGGGTCAACTGATTTTCGACGGTGGCGTGGGCGCCGACCTCTATGTGATCCTGCCGGGCGCGGGCAATGTCTTCGCGCCAATGGCCATCTTTACCGACGCTTCCGACCGGGTCGACCTGTCGCAGTTTCTTAGCGCCAAGCTCATCGGCTGGGACGGGGCGACAAATCCGTTCGCGGCCGGCTATCTGAGCCTGCAGGGCGTGCCCAGAGCCGGCCTGGCGATCTATATCGATCTCGACGCCGGTGGTGATGCCTATGCCCCCACCGCATTCCTGACCTTCCAAAACTTCTCCAGCCCGTCCAATCAACCCGGCAATCCCGCGGTCGTGACCGGCTATGATGGGCTGGCCGCGCGATTGCCCGGTGCCAGCCTTGACGGATCAACTGCCGCCGACACGCTGATCGGAACGGCGCAGATGGACACGCTGTCGGGCGGCGCGGATGACGACCGGCTCGAGGGTGGCGACAGTGCCGACAGGCTCGACGGGGGCGACGGCAACGACACACTGCTCGGCGGCGCGGGTCAGGACCGACTGTTCGGGGGCAATGGCAATGACCTGATCGTCGACACTGGCAATAGCGAGACGATCGATGCGGGCAATGGCAATGATGTCATTGCCATTGCCGGTGCCCGTCCGGCGGGCACGTTCTTGGGCACCAGCATCGATGCGGGCGGCGGCGATGACACCGTCAGCTTCGTCAGGGCATATCCCGTCGGTATCGAACATCTCACCATCAACGGTGGCGCGGGCGACGACGTCATCATCGTCGTCAACGCCGCGGCCGATAGTATCGACGGCGGTCTTGGTAATGATGTGATCAAGCTGTCGTCACAGGCCGCGTCGTCCAACCTTTCCTCGGTGGCGGGCGGCGAAGGCAACGATCGGATCATCGACCAACGCCCGGAACAGCTTGGCTTTTCGCTCGGTGTGGGGCGTGATTATGGAACGGCCCGATTCTTTGGCAATAACGACACATATTACGATCTCGGGCACGACGGCCAGACCGACCAGCTGACCTTCCAGGCTGTCGGCAGCTATGCCGGCGGGACGGACAGCGTCGTGCTCATCAGTTTCAAAGGCGGTACCGACGGCGATCGGATCGATCTCACGAGCGTGGCGAATGTCGCCCTGCAAGGCTGGGACCGGGTCACCAATCCCTTTGCCGCAGGCTATCTCACGCTGACCAGCTCCGGCAGCGCCGTCATACTCAGCGTCGATCCGGACAAGGCCGCCGGCCCTGCTCAAGCCTATCAGTTCATATTCAACAACACGACGATCGCTTCGGTGACCGCGGACAATATCGGCTGGGCACCCGATGGATCCACGCCGGCGCCGACAAATGTTGCCGGCGGCGCGGCGGATGACCTGGTGTTCGGCCATGCCGCCAACGACATTCTGTCGGGCGGTCTCGGCAACGATACGCTCGACGGTGGCTTCGGCCTTGATCGGCTGAGCGGAGATGCCGGATCGGACCTGCTGATCGGCGGGCCGGGGCCCGACGTCGCGACCTATTCCGGTCTCGCGCGCGGCTATGTCACCACCATCGACGGCGGCTTTGGCTCGGTGTCCGGCGGACCGGAGGGCGGCACCGATCGGCTCGAATCGATCGAGACGATCGACTTCCGCGACGGTTATCGCACGACCGATGCGGACAGCGCGGCCGCTTTTGTGATGCGTCTCTACGATGCCGTGTTGCGGCGTGCGCCCGATAGCTATGGACTCAACGGCTGGGTCCACACGATCGAACATGGTGCAACGGGAAGCGCCGTCGCGCTCGGCTTTACCGGCAGCCGCGAGTTTCAGGCAGCAACCGGTGGCCTGAACAATGCCGACTTCGTCGAGTATATGTATGTTAACGCGCTCGGCCGTGCGTCCGATCCTGTCGGCAAGCAGGACTGGATAACGTTTCTCGACAACGGCCAGCTCAATCGCGGCGAAGTGGTGATCGGTTTCTCCGAAAGCGTCGAACACCGGTTGCAGACCTCGGACGCGTCGGATGCCGGCATGTTCATTTATGACGAGGATTATGCCGCGGTCGCCTCGCTCTATGATTCGTTCGCCGATCATCGTCCCGATGCCGCTGGGCTCGACAGTTGGGTCGACCTGCTGCGGTTGGGTGCGATGACCCTCGATCAGGTAAGTCAGGGCTTTGCCAACTCGTCCGAGTTCCAGACCGCGATCGCCGGCCTCGACAATCGAGGCATCGTCGAGCTTCTATACCACAATACGCTCGACCGCGCCGGCGATGCCGTGGGTGTCGACTATTGGGTCGGCGTCCTCAACAATGGTGGTAGCCTTGCCTCGGTGCTGCTCGGCTTTTCCCAGTCGATCGAGCATCAGGTGCTCATGCAGCCTTATCTCGCCGATGGCGTCGACTTTGTGTGAGCCTGTCGCCCGCGCGGAGCGGAGCACGCTGCGTTAGCCAGGCGCGCCGGCTCTTGGGCTTGCGCTTCACATGCTATCCATCGGCCAGCGCGCGCTCGCTTGGTGCGGGTCGCTCTCGCCGGGCGACGATGCGACCTTCGCCGGGACCCGGCCGAGCTGCAGCAGCGCGATCCGCACGATTCCCGCCCTTCGGGGTCGCGCAATTACGGCGAAGAGTCCGAGCGACTGAGGAATATACATCCGTCACCCCAGCGAAAGCTGCGGTCCATCTCCTACGGTCGAGCTTGGTTGGGCGGGCGGGAAATGGATGCCAGCCTCCGCTGGCACGTCGGAGGAGATTATTCCCGCTCCAGCAATCCGTGGCGCTTCTTGCCGAGGCTGATCTTCACCGGCGCGTCCTGGTCGAGGATGAT
>DATMIP010000243.1:0-9902 GCA_035554515.1 Sphingomonas sp.
TGGGTGCCCGGTTCGAAGTAGTTAGGAACGATTTGCTTACCCCCTTTCAAAAACAGGTTGGCATCTCGTCCGAAGCCCGGAATCTCCTCGAGACTCGACAATCCGTACACCGGCTGTTGGAAGGCCGTCAGTTCGGCGTTGGTGTCGTCCAGGTGCTTATAGCTTAGGGAGAACATCCCTGAACCGCTTCCAGTGGTATATTCTTTCGTGGCGCGAATTCTGAACTGGCCGCCCTTATTGAGGTCGAAGCCCGGATTCACCTGGCCGTTCGAGGTGCGATAGAAGCCGCTCACGCCGATGCCGAAATCACCCTTCTTGTTGGTCCAACCGAGCTGGCCGTCGATCTGTTTCCACGAAAGATGCAGGTCATCGCCTTCCAATCCGAAGCGGGTCTGAATGCTCCCGCCCGGTTTGACCGGCCCCGTAATGTAGTTGAAGGTCGCACCCACGGACGTCGACACAGCCGTCGCCGAGGATCCTCCGCGGACGGCTTCGACACGACTGGTCGAAATATCCGCCCGGTAGAAGTAACCGTCCTGGAACCCGCCGAACTTGAACGGAACGACAGGCAGGCCGTCCTCAAGGATCGTCGTCCAGAAATAGCCGGACGTGTTGGCTCCGGTGCCGATCGTCATGCCGCGCGTGAAGACCTCGTTTCGCGACACACCATCGTTCGATTCAACGACCGTGCCCGGCATGTCGCGCAGCATGTCGTCCGCGCTGATCGGCGTGAACTTCGACATGTCGTCCTGGTTCAATACCGAATAGGCGACGTTGGCCTTTCGAGCCGACGTGGCCTTACCCACGCCAGTCACGATAATGTCCTCCGTCTTCCTGTCAGAACCGGCATCTTTGGGCTTGTCGGCCGCCATTGGGTTCGCGGTGTCGGGCCCGTTCGTTGTCGCCGGGCGGGTCTCCGCAGGGGTGGACGTGATTTGCGCTTGAGCGGTCCCGATTGCGCAGATCGATGCAGTCGCCATCAGCATGCCTAGCATGCCGAATGACGTCAGGCGCGAACCATCGGTGACCTGATGCTGTGATGTCATTGTCTTCATTCCCCTCCTCAAGCCGTCTTCCCAGACTGGCATCGCTACAGCCCGATCTTTCGGGTCGAATCAGCATTGCGGATAACGATATCTGAGATTTTCGCGACATGCAAATTGCCAATTTTATAGCGCAAGTGGTCTGTTAGCTCGGACCGATCGGCGACATGTCACAAGAATATTGCGCTATAAATCGGATATCGATATCTCTCAGCTTGAGGCGCGGCAATTCATGGGGAAGAACGAGTCGATATCATCCGGAAAAAAGAGACGCTGCGGACCATCGCAGCCCTATGCTCGTCGAAAAAAATGAGAAGGTGACGGCGGGCTAGTTCCAGATGACGTCCGGGAACGTTGGCGCATCGAGCGTCCGAAGAGTTCCTAAAGCCTTTCTGCGGCGGTGGCCGCGGGGGTGAGAAAAGGCCGACCGGAGAGGAGATTGAGGATGCGAGGACTATCGGTTTTGATTGGTGGCTCGGCCTTGGTCGCGACTGCGGTCGGGCCGGCAGAGGCGCGAACGATCGATCATGTCACTTTGTCGGGCGAAGGCCCGGGAGGGACTCACAAGATCGCTATCGAAAACGGCACGATCGTCTCCGGAGGCCTCGGTCAGCCGGCAGTGCGAATTGCGCCGCCGACCGGCGGCGGCTGGAGAGGGGGTAGCATCGACTTCGTTGTTCGCGTCGATCCAGCCAAACCCGTGTATTTCACTGTCAGGTTCTGGGGCGGCGAAACCGTGGACGGAACCCTGACGCTAATCTGCGACGGTAAGCAGGTGGGCGACCGGCTGCTAAATGACTTCGATCAACTGGATTATGGTTCGCAGAGCCAGCAGTTTCCAGGCGACTTCTATTATCGCACCTATCGCCTTCCTCACAGCGTCACACATGGCAAGGAATCGATCCATTGCCGGATCGACGTCGCCGGCCCGGTCTTTCCCTATGCCGAGACCTTCGACAAGTTCCAGCTGGCGATGACCGCACCGTCGCGCGGTATCTACGATGTCTTCACGCATGATGATGCGTGGCTCGATGCCGCCGGATTTACGGACGGGGCACCGACCCGGCTGACCCGGCGCGACGGCGCGGGTCGCATCGCTCCAAATGTCGCGGGCTCAGAGGTTCTGGGAAAAGTACGCGATCGTCTCGAACAGTCGGTGGTGGCGCTCGTCAATGCGAAGCGGCCGCTCGGACAGCACGAAATCGCCTTTCTCGCCCACTTTCGCCACAAGGCCTGGTCGAAGGTCGCTCAAGACCCGCGCCTGGTAACGGCGATGGTGAAAGGCATGGACGACTTCGCCGCCGCCTACGCCGCCAACCCCGATCTCGTGAAATTCGAGAAGAGCACGTGGAACCCAGATTGGTTCGGGTTTGGCCCAATAGGCGAGGCCCTGGCATCGGACCCGGCCGCCTTCGCGCCGTTGCTTGACGTCCAAATCCCGTGGAAGAACGGTACCACAACCACCCGCCGCGCGGCGCTGACAGAGATGCTGCTGGCGAGCCGGGAATGGCTGCGCACGCATCGCCGATTCTATACCAACCAATCGATGATCGTGGATTGCTGGGGCATTTACCTGGCGAATCGCGGGCTGGGTGTCGTCGCACCCGACAAGGCGATGCCGGAGGTGCAGGCGCGACGCTATCTCTACGAGGCGGTCGGCCTAGAGGAATGGCGGGGGGACGATCTTCCCGGAGGCGGATCCTCGTTCGATGCGGGCGGGCCTGACGGTACCAAGGTGCAGCCCTATCGTGTCGCCAAAGGCTATCACCTCGTCACCAAAGCGGGGCTGACGCGGGAACTGGGCTATGTCGGCAACTATGGAGAAGTCGTGGACTGGGTGTCGGCGATCTACAACGCCACCCGGCCAGCCCCCGATCAGCCGGGCGACCCCAAGATCAGGTCGCAGCTCACGAAGATCACGCGCGCGCGCGCGCCGTTCCGGTATCCGGGCGTCGACCAGGACGGCAAGCTGGCGATGCGGATGATGGCCGATATCGGCTGGCGCGACCTGAAGGCCCCCGGCGGGATCACCTACGTCCAGGAGGCACGTAATGGCGGCGCCAGCCCGGTGCAGGCCGCCGTACTGACCGGCGATCCCGTTCTCGCAGGCTATGCTCAGCAGATGGTCGAGGACAATCAACTGTGGCCGCTCCTTGAAACGATGGTCGCGGTACCGGGATTTCGCGCAACCTATGGCTTGCTCGACGTCATCGACGATGTGGCCGCGATCGGCTCGATACCGCCTCAAAAAGCGCGCTTGCCGATGAGCGATGGTCAGCCCGATTTCGCCTTCGCCGATGCCGAGGATGGGGTGGTCGCGATCAAGCGCGGCGACGAGCGCTTCTACGCCTCGCTCTGGTGGCGCGGCAATCGGGGAGTCAGCAACTTGGGTCGCGTCTGGATGAGCGGTCCGCGCGGCAACCGTATCGCTACCGTGCAGATCAAGACCAACTTCGTACCCAGCGGGCAATTTTGGGTGCGACCCGACAAGCCCGTCCTGATGAAGAGCGACACCTTTGCCAAAAGCTATGGGCTGCCACTGGCTGAGGCGGGCGAGCGGGTGCCGATGGCGCAACCGCCTGAGGGCATTACGCTGACGCCAGGCTCGGACAGCATTTATGCCGGTAGAGGCGACAGTTACATCATGACCTATGCCGGCTATAAAATCGCGATGAACATGAGCGCGACCAAGCCGCTCGCCTTCACCGTGCCGGCTCATCAAGGCGCAGAGCTGGTGTCCGGTCGCGACATGACGGCTGGTGAGACGATCAGCGTGGCGCCAGAATCGACCGTCGTGTTTTTCAACCCGAATTCGGTGAGCGAACGGCCGGCGGAAGGCCCAGCAAGATAATGGGGAAGCGTCGCTCGCGAAGGGCGGGCCGACTGCTCGCGATCATCGCCGCAGCGATGCTCCTCGCGCCGGCCGCCGCGCGGCGGCCAGCCTCGGCACCGCTCGATCTCGTCCCGCTCGCCGACCAGGTCGAAGGCTGGGTGGCGGACGGCGTCTATCCCGGAGCGGCGGTCATCGTCGGAGGCGGGAACCGGGTGTTGCTGGAACGATATTTCGGTACCTACCGGGCCGATACACGAGTGCAGATTGCCTCCGCGGGAAAATGGCTGGCGGCAGCGACCATTGCCGCGCTGGTCGACGAGGGAAAACTGCGCTGGGACGATCCCGCCGGGAAGTGGATTCCCGAACTGAGCGGGCCAATGGCTCGCGCGACGCTACGCCAGCTGTTGTCGCACACGGCGGGTTATCCCGACTATCAGCCCGCCGATCGCCCGCGCGATCACTATGCCTCGCTCGCGGAATCGGTCGCGAACATCGTGCCGCTGGTGCCAGATGCCAATCCGGGCGAAAAATTCCGCTATGGCGGGCTCGCGATGCAGGTGGCAGGCCGCATGGCGGAACGCGCGACGGGGCAGGACTGGGATAGGCTCTTCCAGACGCGCATTGCCAAGCCTTTGGGCATGGTTGCGACGGGCTTCACGCCCGTGCCCGACGAAGCCGGCTTCAGCCCCATGCTCGGCGGCAGCGCGCACACAATTCTCACCGACTACGCACGCTTCCTGCGGATGATCGCTGGCGGTGGGTTCGCCGACGGGACGCGCGTCCTGTCGGCGGCGGCGATCGCAGAGATGGAGCGCGACCAGGTCGGATCGGCCGAGGTTATGCCCGGCGAATATGTCGATTCGGCGCGCGCTCGCCGGTTCCAGGGCGTCTACGGCCTTGGAGAATGGCGGGAGGAACTCGACGCCACGGGACGTGCGACGTTGCTCTCGAGCCCTGGCTGGGCGGGTGCCTATCCCTGGGTCGATCGACGCCGCGGTATTTGGGGGTTCGTGCTGGCCAAGGTGGATACGGTTCGGGCGAAGGAACTGGGCTTCTCATCCTTCCTCTCCGGATCCGTGCTGGCGTCGCTGGCCCGCGATGCGCTCGACGATGAAGCGCACGGCTGGCGGCACGGCTATGTCCCGGTACCCGGAGGCCGACTATATTGGGAGGAGACGGGCAAGGGTGCGCCACTGATCCTCCTTCATGGGCACTCGCTCGACCGCACGATGTGGGATCCCCAGATGGCGGCCCTGTGGCGCCGATTTCGCGTCATTCGCTACGATTTGCGCGGCTATGGCCGATCATCCATGCCACGCGAAGGCGAGAACCGTTTGCACGCCGAAGATCTGAAGCTGCTGATGGACAGGCTCGGCATCGCGCGCGCGCACATCGTTGGTTTGTCATTGGGCGGAACCGTCGCACTCGACATGCTGGCGCTGCATCCGGAACGGTTGTTGTCAGTGACCGCCGCCAGCGGCGACGTGTTCGACTTTTATCCGGCCCCGGACGATCCACGGACCGCGGATGCGGTTGCCGCGCGTCGCCGAGAGATTGCCGCGCTTCGCGCCGGCGGAATTCAGGCCTTTAAACGACACTGGCTTAACGAGCTGACGGCCCGCGGCGGCGGCTGTGTCGGATCGATCCGTCCGAAGCTATGGGATCAGATCGCGAAATGGACGGCGTGGCAGCCGCTCCACCTCGAGCCCCGTTTGCTGCTGGGGCGCGATCTGATCAACCGGTTGCGGGCGCGAGCGTGGAAGGTCCCGGTTCAAATATTGACGGGCGACGCGGACCGCTGGCGCGTCAACCGGCTTGTGGCCGCCTTTCCTGGCGTCCCCCAGGTGATCGTGTCGAACAGCGGGCATATGATGAACCTGGAGAATCCGGCCGGGTTCAACGCGGCGGTGTTGCGCTTCACCCTGACCGGCCGCACGGGGCCGGTCGAGGCGGTGACTCCGTGTGGCGCCAGTGGGCCAAGCGAGCAATAGAAGCGCGCCGCCCACCCGACGATGATCACTCGATAAGATCTTCGACGGAATTGATGCGGGCGCGCATGAACGTGTTGGCGACGAGGCGAAGGGGCTCACATCGACGTCGGACGCGTCGGCTTGCGCCGGTTGGTTTGGGTGAAGGTGCAACGCGCGCAGCGCTGGCCATCATCCCTAGATCGGCTCGAAGATCACCGCCTGCCCTCCCGATGCCACGAGCTTCATGTCAAATTGCCTCCCTGCATCGACGATCTCTTCGCTCAGCACGACCGGCGTCTGGTAGGCGCGCTCGCCGCGAGCGCCATCGGCGAAACGTCGCGCTTTCCATCGACCTGCGCCAAGAAACCGCAAAGGGATCGTCAAATTCCGCGCTTGTTCATTGGTGATCGCCCCGAGGAACCACTTGCCATTTGCTTTGCGTGCTACCGCCGTATGGTCGCCGATCGCTCCGGATAGCGCGCACGTCTCTTCCCAGCTGGTCGGACATTCATCGAAGAAAACCAGATCGGGCCAGTCCACGCCGGCATATTTGCTCGGCGTGTCATACCAATAGAGGAAGGTGAGCGGGTTATAATAGACCACGGCCATCGCGAGCTGGTGCGCATTGGTCGTCCGGTTCTTCGGATTGGCGTAGCAAATCGTATAATCGATTGGACCCGACAGCGCCCGCGTGAAGGGAAGCGTGCAGTTGTGGGTCGCCGTCGGAAATTGTTCGTTTCCGCGCACACCTTCCAGGGCGATATAGTTCGGATATGTCCGCTCGAGGCCGGCGGGCCGCAAATTGTCGTGCAGATTGACGAGCAGATCGTGCTCGCCGCACGTCTTCACGAGATTGGTGATGAAGTCGATGTCCGACTGTCGCCCCTCCCAGACGAAGCCGAATTTGATGCCCGCGACGCCCCAGCGCTGATAGGTCTTCACGATGGCGTCCAGCTGGCGCATCGCCGGCACGCGGTCGACATAGAGGATGAGGCCCAGGCCCTTGGATTTGGCATGGCTGATCACCTTCTCGATATCGATTGCCGGGATGGGTTGGGTGGCATCGCTGGAATCCGTGCCGTCGCCATACCAATGAGCGTCCCATTCGACATAATCGAGCTTTCGTGCCGCCGCGAAGTCCACGACGTCCAGGCCGTCCTGTGTCGTATATTTGGCGATGCGCATCGCTCGGCCCGGCTTGATCCAGGACACGTCGCCAAGACGGTTCGGGCTGGCAAGGGTGGGGATCAGATCCTGACGCTCGAGCAGCGCCACGGGGGAGGGGGCGGCAAGGACGACGCGCCACGGGGTCTCGAACGGTGTCGGGAGAGTGAACCTGCCCTCGGCCGGCGTATCGCCCGGCCCAGAATAGCCGGTCGCCCGGCCAGGATAGCGCATCAGGTACGTCTCCACACCGCCCTGCGCGCTCTTGAGCATCATGCGCGGATAATGCAGCCGATCGGACTCGGTGATCAGCAAGGTCGTACCATCGGGCAGCGCGGCGGTGAGCGGCGTATCCGCCAGATCGCCTTTGTCGCTGCTTGCGGTCAGATCGGGATGCGGCACGGGTGCGATACGGGTCTGGATCGTGCGCTGGTAGCTGCCCTCGTCGCGACTTGCGTAAAGCGTCGCCTCCACAGGTAACCGGAAACCGGTGCGCTCGCCTGTAAGCGTCAGCGTGCTCATCGGGGTCGAGATCAATCGCCAGCGCAAGGCCGCGCCGGCGTCGTAGGCGCGCAGTACGATCGCAAAGCGAATATGGCGCTGCCTATCCTCAAACATCGCAATAAGTTCGCTGCACGCCTCGGTGCTTTGTGCGCGGATGCCATACGGTGGCGTCCAGGTGCCGCGAAGATCGCGCGTCCGTGCCGAAAACAGGTGTGCGCCAGGACCGAGCTCGCGGGCCTCCGCGATCTCAAGTGCAAGAGGCGAGGGGGCGATGACCCTGTTGCCGCCGTAGGTCATCGACCATTGCAGACCGTCCGGATCGAGCGCGATGATGACCTTGCCATCGGGCGATGTCACGCGAAGCAGGCGCGGCCGCGATTGACCGGTCGCGGTCACCGGAAACATCAGCGTACTGCCGGCAATGAAGCTCCGTCTATTTGGCCTCACCATCCGTCTATTTGGCCTCACCAATAGGGACTCCAGATCCGGCGCATCCGGACAAGGGCCTCGAGATAGAAATAGTCACCCCAGATGCAGCACTCGCTCACGCCGATGCCCTTCGGGATGTGATAGACGCCATCGGCGAGGAGCCCGTTCGAACCGTCCAGGGAAGCGAGATAGGAGCGGTCGAGCGCCTTGACGATCCCCCAGGCGGCGCGGGCGTAGATATCGCGCGCAGGATCCGAAATTGGGAGGTGGCGGTTCAGTTCGAGAAGGCCACACGCGGCGATTGCCGCCGCGGAGGTATCTCGTGGTTCTTCCCCATCCACAAAGATGAGGTCCCAGCGGCAGACCATGTCTTCGGGCAGGCGATTTAGAAAATAATTCGCCAGGCTTGACGCCAGTGCGACGAGATCCTCGCGTCCGCTATGCGCATATCCAAGCGCAAAGCCATAGATGCCCCATGCCTGGCCGCGGGCCCAGCAACTATCGTCCGAGAAGCCCTGATGGGTTGTTCCATGAAGCGGGTTTCCGGTTCGCGTATCCATATGAAATGTGTGAAATGTCGAGGCATCGGGGCGCACCAGATACCGTGCCGCCTGTGTTAGATGCCTTTCGGCCGCGCGCTTGAACTCAAGGTGCCCCGTTTGCTCGCTCGCCCAGTAGAGCAACGGAAGGTTGAGGTTGCAATCGATGATCATTCGCCCGGCCTGCTCGGGATCGCTAAGATCGCCCCACGCCTGGATCACGCCAGATTTCGGGTCGAACCGGTTCAGCAGGAACGTCGCGGCAGCAAGCCCCGCGCGCCGCGCTTCGCTCGCCCCGGTGAGTCGCCAGGCAGCGCAGGCCGAGAGAGTATAAAGAAACCCCATGTCATGATGCGTGACGCCGATGGCACGATCGGCCCGCTCGACGAAGCTCTGCACCTGGATTTCGGCCGCGCGCCTATACCGCGCCTCGCCGGTGATCTCCCAGGCGAGCCAGAGCATTCCCGTCCAGAATCCGTTCGTCCATTCAATATTGCCGATTGGCGGATAGACGAGCTCGACACTCGACGGCGCGGGGAAGCTATCGGTGAACTGTGGAAGGGCACGGTCGATGCGTGCGAGAGCGCGCTCGAGAGCGGCATCCAGCTGCAACGACGTTGGCACCTCGATGCCGGCGAATTCGCGGGCTCTCCCGATGGGTTCGTGGGTAATGGCTGGCATCGTCGTCTTTCAGCTGTTGATCGGCGCGACATCCGCCGTGGTCCGAGGCGTCGAGGTCGCGTGCGCCACCTTGAGAGGTCGCCCGCGCGAGTCAGTGCGGGGCGTGGGCGAGAGCGCGAACCAAGAGCCGATCCAGAATAGCAGCGCGCCAAGCGCTATGAGCGCATACGTCGTGGGAAAGCCGAGCACGTCGTATCCACGGCCCACGATCGGGGATAGTATCGCAAGGCCGAGCGAATGACCGAAGCTCACCCCGACGAGATACACCGTGGAGGCAAACCGGCTGTCGAAGTGATAGGCTATGTAGCGGAAGATCGAAACGGCAAGGATCGGCAGTTCGATAGAATGCAGCAACTTGCATGCGGAGATCATCAAGGGACCGGTCGCCAGCGAGGAACCGCCAATCCGGACGATCATGATGCCCGCAGCGAGCAGAAGTCCGTTCTTGGCGCCGATACGCATGACGATGAACGGCGCGACCGCCAGCATGCCGGCTTCGACGAAGATCTGCACTGAATTCAGATATCCGAACATGACATTGCCCTCGGCGGGCGTTGCGAACATCGAAGCAAAGTAGAACGGAAACTGCTGATCATACACCAGATAGAGGTTCGTGACGCCGAGGATCAGAACCATGAACCGCCAGAATTTTGCCTCGCGGAGCACTGAGAGGGACTGTCCGAGCGACTGAGTTCCGACCGCTTCATCGCCATCCGATTCCGGCTCGATCCGGGTGGCA
>DATMIP010000244.1:0-2259 GCA_035554515.1 Sphingomonas sp.
AACAATGCCGGCGAACAGCATCCCGACGAAGAGATCACCGACATTACGGAGGAGCAGCTTCGCCGGACGTTCCAGACGAACATCTATTCCATGTTCTTCCTGACCCAAGCGGCGATGCCACACCTCGGGCAAGGAGCGGCCATCATCAACTGCACGTCGGAAACGATGTACAAGGGCTCGCCGATGCTGCTCGACTACAGCTCGACCAAGGGCGCGATCACCGCCTTCACGCGATCGCTGAGCGAGCAGCTTGTCGCGGACGGCATCCGCGTCAACGCGGTGGCACCGGGGCCGATCTGGACGCCGCTCAATCCTTCCGGGGGCGCGAGCCCCGAGAAGCTCGAGCATTTTGGCGAGACGACGCCGATGGGGCGGCCGGGCCAGCCCAATGAAGTCGCGCCCGCCTTCCTGTTCCTGGCGTGCGACGATTCATCCTACATGTCGGGGCAGGTCCTGCACCCCAATGGCGGCACCATCGTGAATGGCTGAGGGGCCACCGCCGTCTTAAACCATTACCGTCATGCCAGCGCGCTGGCATCCATCTCTTGTCTGTGCCCCTCACGGGACGGCCGGGAGATGGACCCCAGCTTTTCGCGGGGGCGACGGGTTTCAAAGAGCCAAAAACAAAAAACACCCAAAAACGAACTAAAAGATTTGCCCGCAACCGTGTGCGGCCTCACCTTCGCCCACATGCAGCGTAGAACATTTCAGGAACATTGTCAAGGAAACGGTGGATTGCTTCGTCGCTGCGCTTCTCGCAATGACACAATGGGTACCGCGTAAATCCTCAGATCGTCATCGCGAGGCGCGGGACGCGCCGCGGCGATCCAGTTTCGGGCGACGGCCTAACGGATGCGCAATGCCATCAGGCGGGCGAGGGTGGCCTTGAAGCGGGCCAGTTCGGCGCCCGCGATCTGCGCGGCCTGGACGAACTTCACGCTCGCCGGATTGACCGCGACATTGTTGACGAACACCTCGAAATGGAGGTGCGGGCCGGTCGAGAGGCCGGTCGAGCCGACATAGCCGATCAGCTGCCCGGCGCGGACGCGCTGGCCGGCGCGGGCGATGATGCGGCTCATATGTGCATAGCCGGTGCCGAGATTGCCCGACGATTTGATCTGCACATAATTGCCGTGTCCGCCGTGGAAGCCGGCAAAGCTGACGACGCCGTCGGCGGCGGCGATGATCGGCGATCCCATCGGCGCGCCATAATCGACGCCCTTGTGCATGCGGCTATAGCCGAGCACGGGGTGGAAGCGCTCGCCGAAGCTGGAGGTAAGATGGCCGTGGACGGGCATCTTCATCGTGCCGCGCGTTTCGCCCACTCCCGCAGCGTCGAAGAATTGTTCCTTGCCGCCCTGAACCCATTTGAGCAGGCGCAATTCCTTCTTGCCCTGCTGCAGGCCGGCGAACAGCAGGCTGCCCGTTTCGGTCTCGCCGGTGGCGGCGCGGCGATGCTCGACGATGATGTCGAACCTGTCGTTCGAATGGATGCCGCCGATCGAGACATGCTGCCCCATCGCGCGCAGATAGGCCTGGATCGCGCTGGCGGGAGCGCCCGCGGCGCGGGCCGACGACAAGAGGCTGGAGCCGACATGGCCCCCGATCCGCAGCGGCGTATTATCGACCGCGATCGGGATGCGCTTCACGCGCAGATCATTGCCGTCGCGATTGACCTCCATCGCAAGTTCGAGCTTGGCGCGGAAGGCGAGATGATCGAGCGGTCGCGGGACCGATTTGTTGGGACGGCGGCCGAGCGTGAGATCGAGCTTCGTGCCGGGCTTGATCGCATCGAGATCGCCCGCGACCATATCAGCGACGCGCTTGGCCTGATCCTCACCGACGCCGGCGCGCTGAAGCACGCGGGCGAAGCCGTCGCCGGTGCCGAGCGTGGCGCTGAGCTGAATTTGCGGGCGTTCGGGCGTATCGGCGAGGCGCTCGACCAGATTGGTCGCCACCATGCGGCGCCCGGTATCCGAGCCATAAGCCGAGGGTGCGATCGCCTCGGCGCGCATTTCCTGCTGCTGGCGTTCGCCAAGCGCGGGCGCGACAGGACCGGCGAGCGGATGAAAGCCGGGCGCGAACGAAATTGCGGCGGCGCACAGCGCGGTGCAGGTGACGAGCCCGCGCCACCATTCGCGGCTGCCGATGCGGGCGCCAAGATCGACCACCAGATCGATTTCGGCCGCGCGTTCGAAGCCGCGGCGCAGGCTGGTGCGATCGATGCGGGGGATGCCGCGCGTGGGGCCAAGCGCGATG
>DATMIP010000245.1:0-2546 GCA_035554515.1 Sphingomonas sp.
CGAATATCAGGCCGCGCTCCTCGCAGCGGTGCAGCCCGGGAGCGATCTGTTCCATGGCATCGAAAATCGGCGCCGCAACGGCAGCCGGCCTTGCGGAAATATCGACGAAGCGATCGATCGGATAGAAGGCGACCTCCTCGATCTGGACGCATTCGGCGATCGCGCCGAGCTGGACACCGATGGCGATGCCGCCCGTTCCCGCCGGCGCGGTCAGCACATAGAAACCATCGTGGGTCGGATAGGCTTGCGTCACGAGCGCGGTCTGGCTGGTGGCACCCGCGATCAGCAGCGGCACGTCGATCGCGCCGACGTGGAAATCGCCGTGGCGCAGGTCGAGCCCGAACCGCCCGACTGAAAAGAGCGACAAAGCCAGCGGCAAACCGTGCCCGGCAATTTCCCCCGGCAGATACATGCGGTCAATGCCGGACAGATAGGGCAGGCCACGACGGCGCAAACCATCCTCGGCCGCTTCGTTGTCGATCAGCTTCACCAGATCCTGCGTGCCGAGATTGACGTCATGGTCGAACCGTTCGAGCAGTGCGATCTCCTCGGCTTGCGGCAGGAACAGCAGGCGCGCCAGCACCGACGCCGCCATTTCACGCAATGCCGTGGCATCGTGGGAAGCAGGCGCGCGATGAAAGCCCGCATCGCAGTCGCGCACATAAGCGATACACGCCTGCTGAACCGCGTCCCGGGTCGCGCTCTGGGCACCCTTCACGCCCGGGGCCTTGCGGATCGCCTTGCCGTTGGGATGATAGTCGACGACCGATCCCTGCGCCGCGGTCGCGAGTTGTTCCAGCACCGCGATCGGGCGGCAGAGCGCATTGAGCACCCGTGTTTCATAATGGCGCACATCGATCAGGCCAACCTTGTCGAAGCCCGTCGGCCAGCGCTCGCGCAGCAGGAGATACCGCCCCGCAACCTGTACCTCGAGCCGTTCGACCAGGGCCGCTTCGACCATGTTCTGGACCGTGCCGTTATAGCCGAGATCGACCAGCATCACCGCGTCGCCGGACACCACGCCGCCTTCGCGCCTGACGTGGGCGACAAGGCGATCGGCGAATTCGCCCGAGCGGCGGCAAATCTTGTGCACCCAGTTCGACGCGAGCACATTCTTGCAGAATTCGGCGCGGCTCCTGCCGATCTGCGCGATCTCGGCATCCTTCAGCAGCATCTGGCGGCCGAGCACGTCGACGCGCTCGGTCGGTTCGTCGGCAAGATAGGCGCGGATCGAACCCTCGTCGCGGAAGCTTGCCGCAGTGGCGGTGAAACGGCTGACCTCGATCGCGGCGCCGCCGCTCATGCCCGCCGCCTCATAAGCGCGTTGCGGCAGATAGCCGTCGCGCAGCAGGAACAGGATCTTGACCGGACGACCCGAGTTCGCAGCAAGCGCCGCCGCCTCTTCGCGCACCCACAAAGCGAGGGCATGCATTATCGGCCCAAGGACGTCATGGCCGATCGCAGACGCCGCATCGTCGGTGCCGCGCAGCGACAGGCCGGGGCGGTGTGGCTGCAGGATCGGCCGGGTCAGGCGCATCGCCGGATCGATCATCGCCGCCGCCGCAGCTTCAAGCCGCAGCCGCTGTTCGGTGCCGCTGGTGAATTGCTCGAAATGAACGGCCCGGATCCCGAGTTTCCTCGGCGCGGTGGTATCGGCATGGAGATTGTCGCCGAGATGCAGGATCGTCGGCGGATCCAATCGTAACGCGTCGAGCACCGGGCGGAACAGCCCCCGGCCCTTGCTTACGCCGTGTTCGGAAGAGGCGAATATCTCGTCGATCATGTCAGCCACTTCCTGCCCCGCCGCATCGGCGATCAGCGTGCGCAGCTGGACCGACGACAGGTAGGTGTCGCTGACGATGATCACCTTGAGGCCCCGGGCGCGGGCGGTGCGGATCAACGCGACCGTCGGCGCGAAAGCATAGCAATGGCGCGCTTCCATCGTGAGTTCGAGTGCGACGGCCGCCATGCGCGCTTCGGCCGTCGCCTGCGGCATCAGCCGATCGTAGATAGCCTCGATCGAGACTTCCTCGAAACCGTCGACCTGCTTGCGCGCCTGACGCGCGCGGCGCTCGGCGATACCACGTGGATCGATCGCACCGCCGCGAATCGGGAATTCGGCAAAGATATCGGCCGGAGCGTGGACGTTGCGCCACAGCAAAGTGTCGAAACAGTCGAGCGACAGACAGCGCAGCCCGTCCGGCGCATCGTCGAGCAGCGATGCGATTTCGTGGGCGCGAACAGCAGTGCGCATAAGTCAGAACTCCGGCAGACGCCAAAACTTGCCGAGATATTGACGAAAGCCCTTGCGAAACGATTAACCCTGTCGGGAAATCTATCGACGTCCGCAAAAGAAAACGCCCGGACCGTCTCCGGCCCGGGCGCCTGCGTGACGATCGCTCGTCAGCCCCCTTCTTTATCATGCGGGGCCCTCACGCTTCGCCGAACCATCGGCGTGCGGGACCTCCACCTCTTCTTCCCCGAACCATGGCTAGACCAACCGTCCGTGAATTTGTGCTAGGACAATCAACGGCCTCCTGTCATCG
>DATMIP010000246.1:0-11192 GCA_035554515.1 Sphingomonas sp.
CGGCATTTCCGCGAATTGCTCACACGATCGGATGAAGGCATTGCGTCCAACATCCTGGCCGATCGGCTTAGGCGGCTTGTGGCCGAAGGGCTGCTGACCCGCGACGACGATCCGGCGCACCGCCAGAAAGGCATTTACAGCCTTACCGAAAAGGCGATCGAACTCGTGCCGCTGCTCGTCCACATGGGAGCATGGGGCCGGCGCCATCTGCCGACCACGCCGGAACTCGCTATCCGCCAGCAGCTCCTGGAAGAGGGCGGCCCGGAGCTTTGGCGGGAATTGATGGACGAGCTGCGCCATCTGCACCTGGGTGCGGCGATTCCCGCTGGGCGGGAAAGCGTGCTCCGGGCGCTTCAGGCGGCCTTCGAGCGAGAGACCGCGCGACTCGCATCGTCAGGGCCCGGGTCAGCCTGAGGACGTCCGGCCTCAGGGAGAGAGACGATAGACGCGCAGGCCGGCCGTGCCGGGCAGGAAGACAGGGTGAAGCCAGTTCGGCGGCCGGCCGTTCAGTATCTGGGCAGCCAGGCCGCCCGGGGCGAATTTCGCCATCGCCGACATTTCGTTGCGGCCGGGGCAGAAAGCCAACAAAGTGGCGTGGCGCCGCACGGCGATATTCCGGGGATCGCTGGCGATGAAGAAACGCAGCACATCCTCCAGCGCCGACGGGTCGCGATGATAGGGGCCGGTGACCGCGTCATGGTGGGTCGCGGCGACGAGATTCGGGCCCAGTTCGAGCGGGCCGATGACGGTCGTCCGCGCGAACCGATCAAGCGGCCGCAGCGTGTCGATCAGACCGCAACGCGGATCGATCCGTATCCCGGGCGGCGGGCTATTATCGGCCTTGATCATGGGGGGCAGGAATTCGGTACCGATCGGGCTCAGAAGGATCAGGGCCAGGGCACGCGAGAGGATGCGTGCGGGCATCGACCAGCCTTCGCTCCGCTCGAAGGCGAGCATGACCAGGCAGGCAGCGCCGGGCAGCGCCAGCAGGTTCGCGAAAGCGCCGGCGCGGGTGACGAGGAGCGCGATGAGGTTAGCCCAGCCGAGCAGGATGCAATAAGTCAGAGCCGGCCATCCGCGATTGCCGGACCGGAGCCAGGTCGCCGTTGCGCCGACGAAGCCGAGCCATGGGAATATTCCCCAAAGGAGCAGCGTGTCCGATCCCGCCTGCCACAGCGGAATGCCTTCGTGCACGCTCCTGTACCAAAGATTATAGCCCAGCGGCCCGAGCGTCGCGAAGGGCCCGGCACGGCATTGGGGAGCCCAGAACGCATAAAGGCCGGCGCAGCTGATGGCGAGGAGCGCGATCGCGACGGTGCGGCCGGGCCGGCTGCGGGGATAAGCCGCGGTCAATCCGATGCTGACCAATGCCGCCAGCCCGAATGTCGAGATGTGCACCGGTGAAATCTGGTCGCAGAACGTCGCCTGGAGGATGAACGTGCCGCGTGTCGCGAGATGAAGCGCGGCACTTGCGGCAAACAGCGCTGCCAGGAAGGAAGGCAGCTCGGTGCGCCGTTCCGCCCGGCAGATCCATGCAACGGCGAGCCAACCGGCGGCGCCCATGGTGAACGCCAGGCCTTCGAGCGAAACATGCGTCCACAGCGCCGCGCAGAGGCCGGCCAGCGCCGCTCCCCGCCGATCGGGTCGCGACACCAAGGCGAGCGCCATGCCCAGGCCGGCAACGATCTGCCAGCCATGATGATCGATGCGCATCGGCTGCATCGCGTACCAGGTGCCGATGCTGACGAGACAGAGAGCCGCGGCGAGAAGCCCCGCCTCGATGCCATGCAGCCGACGCGCGATCCCGCCTGTCAGCGCCATCGTGGCACCAAGCGTCGCCAGCGGAACCGCGGTCGCAGCGATGGTTTCGGCCGCACGCTGGCCGAATATGGGCTGAAACAGCAGGATCAGGCCCGCCAGCGGCACGTCTACCAGTCGCGACCAGTGCATCGACAGGCCGGCCGGGCGGTTCATCCGATATTGGGTGACATCGAACCAGGTCTGACCGCCGAGCCAATCGCGCACCTCGAGCAGGCGCATGACGTCATCGGGATCCCAGAAGCGGAAATCGGCGATCGACTGACGGTTGAGGAACAGCCCAAGGCCGATGGCCCCGAACCAGATGAGCAGCAGCCCCAGTCGGTAACGGCGTTGGGCAGCTGGCATTGGCGTTACCCTGGTCGTGAAAGCCAGACGGATGAGGTGGCGAGACATCTTCCCGCCGTCATCGCGAAGTGCGTAGCGCAGTGGCGATCCAGCTTGCGCATCTGGATTGCCGCGCCCCTGCGGGGCTCGCAATGACCGGTTCGAAGCGTCGGATTCCAACCACTAGGCTGCGATTCGCCGTGGAACAGCGCGCGTTGCGGCCAGCGCCTCGCGCTCGCCTTCGGTCAGCGGCGCGGCGATGCTCGTCTGATCGGCCTCGCGGCCCGATTCATGATATTCGGCATCCTCGTTCACCGCCCAGATGTCGTAGAGACGCGCGCCGGCCAGGATATTGCGCACGGTCAGCATCGCGGTCATCATCGCGTGATCCTGGTTGTTGTAACGATGCATGCCGTTGCGCCCGACGAGGTGCAGGTTGGGACAGGTCTTTTCCAGTTCCTCGCGGATCGCGGTGACGTTGGCCGCATAGGCTTCGTCATAGACCGGATAGGCCTTTTCCTGCCGCACGACCGCGCCGCCCTCGACCATCGCCGGATCGCACAGGCCAAGCGCCGCCATCTCGCGCGTTGCGAGCGCGATCAGGTCGGCGTCGGACGATGACCACAGGCCGTCGCCTTCGAAGCAGAAATATTCGAGGCCGACGCAGGCAAGCGCCTCGTCGGGCACCATTTCGGGCGACCAGGAGCGGAAATTCTGGATGCGTCCGACCTTCACCTTCGAATCGTGAATATAGATCCAATTGTCGGGGAAGATGTCCGGCGAACGGATCATCAGCGCGACCGTCAGGAAATCGCGATATCGCAGATCCAGCGCGTTCGGGAGCGTTTTGGGCAGGGGGTGGATGCGGCCGGCCAGTTCGCGGATCGGCGCCGAGGAGATTACATGGCGCGCGTTGATCACGCGGTCGCCATCCGGTCCGGTCGCGGCAACGCGCCAGCCATCGCCGTCGCGGCTGATCTGCTTCAGCGCATGGCCCATCAATATTTCATTGCCGCCGGCGACGACATGGTCGCGCGCCTTTTCCCACATCATTCCGGGTCCCTTGCGCGGATAGCGGAAGCTTTCGAGCAAGGTCTTGGTCGCCATGCCGTCATTCGGCCTGCGGTTGAGGCCGAGCGAGCGCTTGAAGCCGTCGAGCACCGCGCCGCCGAGGCTCAGCCCCTTGATGCGTTGCGCCGCCCAGTCGGCCGAGATTTCGGAACAGGCCATGCCCCAGACCTTTTCGGTGTAGGTCTTGAAGAATATGGAGAAGAGCTTCTGCCCGAACTGGTTGATCGTCCAGTCCTGGAACGAACGCGCTTCCTTCTTGGGGAAAGCTTTCCAGCGCAGATAGCTTGCCATGCACAGGCCCGAACGGATCAGCCCGAGATTGCGCAGCGCCTCGAACGCGCGCAGCGGGTAGGAATAGAATTTGCCCTCATAATAGATGCGGCTCATCCGCGGCCGCTCGATGAAATCGTCGGGCAATATCTCGTTCCACAGATCGACCACTTCCTTGCTCTTCGAAAAGAAGCGGTGGCCGCCGATATCGAAACGGAAACCCTGATGTTCGACCGTGCGGCTGATGCCGCCGACATAATGGGCGTCCTTCTCGATCATTGTGACCGAAAGGCCAGCTTTGGTGAGGAGATAGGCCGCGGTCAGCCCCGCGGGGCCGGCACCGATGATGGCTACGTCGGTTGGATTGTCTGCGCGCATGCCCGTTCAATGCCGCGCAAGAGGTAACATATGGTTAAGACGCCATTTGCTAATCGGTAGACCGGCTCCCATGCTCCAGGCCTTCGAGGATCGAAATGAAGCGCTTCCTGCCCTTGCTGATGATCCTCCCGCTGGCCGGCTGCGTCTCGACCGTTGCCCATGTCGTGACGGCGCCGGTGCGCGCGGCGAGCTGGTCGGTCGACAAGATGACCACCAGCCAGTCCGAAGCGGACGAGAAGCGCGGCCGCCGGGAACGCAAGGCCGATGAAGAGCGGGGCAAGCAGGCGAAGAAGGAAGCCAGGCGCCAGCGTGAGTTGGAACGCGAGCATGATCCGGATTAGAATCTTACAATTTTTGTCGTACCTGATTTGTCTTTGCGAGGAGCATAGCGACGAAGCAATCCAGTCTCGACGGCGCAAACTGGATTGCTTCGCTCCGCTCGCAATGACGAATCAGTCGAAAGTCATCGTGCTTTAGTGTCGATCCGGCTAAGCCGCGAGGCCGTAAAGTTCGATCTCGCCCGACAGATAGAGATTGCGCGCCTTGGATCGGCTGAGCTTGCCCGAGCTCGTGCGCGGCAGCGTCTTTGGCGGGATCAGTTCCACCACGCAGTTCATGCCGGTGATCGCGCGCACCTTTTCACGTATCTCGTCGCGCAGCCGGTTCCGCTCCTCGGGATCGGAGGTGCGGCATTGAACGAGCACCGCCGGGGTTTCCTCGCCGCCCGGGGTGGTGATGGCGAAGGCGGCGATGTCGCCCGCCTTGAACCCCGGGAGCTGCTCGACCGCCCATTCGATATCCTGCGGCCAATGGTTGCGCCCGTTGACGATGATCATGTCCTTGGCGCGACCGACGATGTAGATATAGCCGTTCGAAATATAGCCCATGTCGCCCGTATCGAGCCAACCATCGACGAGGCAGGCGTCGGTCGCTTCCTGATCGCGGAAATAGCCGACCATCACCGACGGGCCGCGGCACCAGACCTTCCCGATCGCGCGTTCGGGCAGCCTGTTGCCATCCTCGTCGCGGATCGCGATCTCCATCTCGCGCGCCGGCTTGCCGCAATTGACGACCGCGCGGTAGCGCTGGGGCCGCCCGACGGTAGCGGAGCCCCCGCCCGAAAGTTCGGTTTCCTCAACCAGCTCGATCACGATGCCTTCGCCGGGCGGCATGATGGATACGGCGAGCGTTGCCTCCGCAAGGCCATAAGAAGGCAGGAACGCCTTGGCGTCGAATCCGGCTTCGGCGAAGGCGTCGACGAACGCCTGCATCACGTCGGGACGGATCATGTCCGCGCCGTTGCCCGCGACGCGCCAACGTGAAAGATCGAAACGATCGCTCGCCTTGGTCTGGCTCGACATGCGCCGCGCGCAGATATCATAACCGAAAGTCGGCGAATAAGAGAGGGTGGTGCCGGGATTGCGGCTGATCAGATCGAGCCACGCGAGCGGGCGCCGCGCGAAATCCTCGGTCTTCAGATAGTCCGTCGAAACCTGGTTCGCGACCGGCGAGAGCAGGCAGCCGACCAGCCCCATGTCATGATACCAGGGCAGCCATGACACGCAGCGGTCGCCCGTCTGCACATCCATGCCGATCGAATGGGCGGCGAGGTTGGACATCAGCGCGCGGTGGGTGATGGCAACGCCGTGCGGGAAGCGGGTCGAGCCGCTCGAATATTGCAGATAGGCGATCGAATCGGGCTGGGACGGTGGGAGCTCCACGATGGGCGCATGCTCCGCCGCGAGTCGCTCGAAGCTGAGCGCCGCCACGCCGCGTGCCTCGGCGGCTGCCTCCGCCATCGTTTCCAGCTCCTGCGGATAGAGGAGCAGGATGGGATCGGAGCTGGCGAGCTGGACGGCGAGCTGTTCGATATAGGCGTCCTTGCCACCGAACGAGGTCGGCAAGGGCAATGGCACGGGCCAAATGCCCGCATAGATCGCCCCGAAGAATGCCGCCGCGAAATCGGCGCCGGTTTCGGCCAGCATCGCGAGGCGCGCGCCGGGCACGATACCCCGGCCGATCAAATGATGGGCGATGCGAAGCGCGTCCTCACGCAATTGGGCGAAGGGATAGGATTGAACGAGATTGCCGCGCGGATCGTGGAAATTCAGGCCACGCAGCCCCTGGGCCGCATAGTCCAGCGCATCGTTCAGCGTGGCGAAATCCGCATAACGCCTGGGCAGCGCGTCATCGCTTGGCGTCGATGTCAGTCTGCTGTCCGCACCGACCGTCTGCACTCTCGAACGTCTCCTCTCGCTTGCGCTCGGCGCGCAATGACCAATGATTACCGTAAGCGACAGGCCGCGTTCAAATTCGGACCCGACTGTGGCATAAACGTGGCGCATGTCACGCCGCAAATTCGCGTCCGCCGCGGCGGTCCCTCGATCGCTCGACGCGCCGGCGCTCGATATGCTCGCGCTCGCCTACCTGGCGCGATATGCGACGACTCGCAGCAAATTGCGAGCCTATCTGCTGCGCAAGCTCGCCACGCGCGGATGGGAAGGGGAGGATCCGCCCCCGGTGGATTCGATAATCGAACGCTGCGCCGAGCTCGGCTACGTCGACGACGCCGGCTTCGCGGCCGCGCGGGGGGCCGCGCTGACGCGACGCGGCTTCGGCGAACGCCGCGTCGCGGCCGCTCTCCAGGCGGTTGGAATCGATGCGGAAACCGCGGCGCCGGTGCGGGCGACCGCGCGCGAGGAGGCATTCGATGCCGCGCTTGCCTTCGCGCGGCGCAAACGCATCGGCCCATTCGCGCTGGAGGAAGCCGATCCCGACAAGCAGCGCAGGAATATGGCGGCGATGCTGCGCGCCGGCCACGCTCCCGACATTGCGCGCCGGTTAGCTTATGCTTTGCCCGGCGCGTTGATTGACGAGAGATGAACGAATCTTTCGCCGAGGAACGTTTTGGTCTTTCGAAGTTCGCCAAAAATGGTAATTTGTACCGTTCGTGCTTAAGGTAACAAGAAAATGAAAACTGCCGAGGTGGCGATGCTCGCTGCAACTGACGGCATCGATGAGGATGGATTTGGATCGGCAGCGCGCGATGCGACCGATCTCCTCCCGGCGGTGGTGGCGACTGGAAGCGTGAAGTGGTTCGACGCCACGCGGGGCTTTGGCTTCATCGTCGGCGATGGCGGCGAAGGCGATATTCTTCTGCATTTCTCGGTCCTGCGCGATCATAACCGGCGCACCTTGCCAGAGGGCACGCGCATCGTTTGCGAGGTTGTCGAGCGCGATCGAGGCCTGCAGGCGCGGCGTGTCGTGAGTTTTGATCTGTCAACCGCGACCGGCCCGGATGCCGATCTGATCGCGCGCCGCAATGCCGATCGCGTCGATCCGACTCAACTGGAAGACGATGCCGGTCCGTTCGAGGCGGTCCGCGTAAAGTGGTTCAACCAGCTCAAGGGCTATGGCTTCGTCGTCCGCGAGACGGGCGGGATCGATATCTTCATTCATATGGAAACGGTGCGCCGGGCAGGCCTTACCAGCCTGGAGCCGGAGCAGCCGCTGCGGGCGCGCATCGCCGATGGCCGCAAGGGACCGCTGGCGGTGGTGATAGAGACTCGGGCGTGAAGGCAGCCGCGCTCGCGGCGCTCCTGATTCTCGCCGCTCCGCTCCCCGCCCAGGCGGAGATCGCGTCCGCCCAGCATCTGGCGGCGGTCCCGCTCACCATCGTCTCCGGGAAGGTGAAGCATCTTTACCGCGTCGAAGTGGCGCGCACGCCCGAACAACAGCAGATCGGCCTGATGTTCCGGACGAAGCTGGCGCGCGATCACGGCATGATCTTCCCCAGGACGCCTCCGGATTTTGCCAGTTTCTGGATGAAGAACACGTTCATCCCGCTCGATCTCCTGTTCATCCGCCCGGATGGCACGGTCGCCTCCATCGCCGCCAATGCGACGCCCCTCTCGCTCGCCGAGATCCGCTCGGGCGAACCGGTCGCGGCCGTGCTGGAACTGGCGGGAGGCGAGGCAAAACGTTCGGGGATTCGGCCCGGGGATCTCGTCCGCTGGTAGCATCGGCGGTTGCGCGCGGCATGGCTTCGCGGCTAAGCGCGGCGCATGGGCTTCTTGAAGAGCATCTTCACCTGGTGGGAAGGCGCCACCATAGGCACCGCCTTGTTCAGTCGGCGAAACGGCCGGAGCATCGGCAGCGATGGCGCAGGCAATGCCTATTTCGAATCGA
Source organism: Sphingomonas sp. (assembly GCA_035554515.1). GTDB lineage: Bacteria > Pseudomonadota > Alphaproteobacteria > Sphingomonadales > Sphingomonadaceae > Sphingomonas_I. Next base: position 8,053 of record DATMIP010000246.1, read on the forward strand.
AGCGGCCGATCAGCGGACAGACACGCCGCTGGGTGATCTATAATGGCGCCAATGATGCGAGCCGGGTGCCGCCCGAATGGTTTGGATGGCTGCACCATCAGACCGATATCATGCCGGCCGATCTGCCCCCGCCACGGGCCTGGGTGAAGGAGCCCGTACCCAATCTTACCGGCACATCCGCCGCCTATCGTCCGGTCGGCGCGTTGGAGCGCGGCGGCAACCGCGCGGCCGCGACCGGTGACTATGAGGCGTGGAGCCCCAATTGAAAGCGATCCTGCGCGAGAATGTCGGCGAGGCGATCGTCGGCCTGCTGGTCGTCCTTCTTGCCGTCTGGTTCGTGATGTTCGCCTGGGCGCGCACCGGCGGAGGCGAACGGGCCGGCTCGATCAGGATCGCGGCAATGTTCCCCAATGCCAGCGGCGTGACGCCCGGAACCGATGTCCGTATCTCCGGGCTCAAGGTCGGCAGCGTTACCGGGCTTTCGCTCGATCCCCAAAGCTATCAGGTCAGGGTCGCGATCGCGCTCAACCCTGACGTAAGGCTCCCTGCCGATAGCAGCGCGGCGATCACGTCCGAAGGGCTGCTCGGTTCGACGTTCATCGCCTTCACGCCGGGCGGCAGCTCCACTCCGATCAAGAATGGCGATACGATCACCGACACGCAGGGCTCGATGGACCTGATGGCGTTGATCGGCCAGTTCATCAACAAGCCCGTGGCGCCCCAGGCCGGCGACGCGGGCGCGGCCGCGCCGACGCCATGATCCGCCGCCGCGGCGGCATGGTGACGCTCGCGCTGATAACATTGGGCGCGGTCGGCTGGGCAGCCTGGTCGCAGGGCGAACGGGCGCCCCCCGATCCGACCGCCGAACTCTCGCCCGATCTCCAGCAGGGCAATGGCACCGCGCCCGCGCCGCCCCCTGTGCCGGTTCGGCATTCGGCGCCCGTGCCACCGCCGGTCACCACCGACACGCCGATGGCGGAGCGCGTCGCGGTGATCGGTGTGCTCAACAAGCGTAACGGTATTTCGCGCGATGTCTCGCTCCATCCCGGGCAGGGCGCGCGCTTCGGCAATCTGATCGTCCGGTTGCGCGCGTGCGAGACCACCGCCGATTGGGAGGCGGAGCAGCTCACCGGCGCTTTCGTCCAGGCCGACAAGCGCGGACCGGATGGCAATTGGCGGCGGATTTTTTCGGGATGGCTCTACAAGGAGACGCCGTCGCTCAACGTGGTCGAGGATCCGCTCTACGATGTGTGGCCCAAGAGCTGCACGATGCGCCATCCCGATACGGGACCGGATACGGTCGCCGCCTCGGCTCCCGCGGCGCGCTCGAGCGCGAAGAAATCGGCCGGTCCGACCGCATCGCCGCCCGCCGCCGAGCCCAGCCCGAGCGCACTGTCCAACAGCGCGATATAGGCGTCGCGGCCGATTTCGATCGTACCCAACGAGGCGAGATGCTCGGTCAGGAACTGGCAATCGAGCAGCCGGAAACCGCCCACCTTCAGCCGCGCAACCAGATGCGCGAGCGCGACCTTCGATGCGTCGCGCGCGCGGCTGAACATGCTTTCCCCGAAAAAGGCGGCTCCCAGCCGGACGCCATAGAGTCCGCCGACCAGCACGCCATCCAGCCAGGCCTCGACCGAATGCGCATAACCGCGCCGATGCAGCTCTGCATAGGCGGTCTCGATATCGGGGTTGATCCAGGTGTCGGGCCGGCGCTCGGTCGCTTCGGCGCATGCGTTCACGACCTCGCTGAACACCGTATCGACCGTGATGGTGTAGCGATCGGAGCGGATCGTCTTGGCGAGCGAGCGCGACAGGTGGAATGCGTCGAGCGGCAGGATACCGCGCTTCTTCGGCTCGACCCAGAAAACGTCGGCGGCATCGCGCGTGCTCGCCATCGGGAACACGCCCACCGAATAAGCGCGCAACAGGAGATCCGGATCGAGTGCGGCCATCGCGGCCAGCCTATCGCGAAACACCAGCGCCGCAAAGCGTCAGCGAAGGTCCTCTCCGTCGCCGATCGGCATGCCCGGCGGAATGGCGGGTTTGTTTTTCTGCGCGGCCAGCAGCGCTTCGAGATCGTCGCGGTTGCGAAGCGTCCGCGCCAGGCTGCGCGCCCAGGGCGCCTTCGTCGCGGCCAGGCGATCCGCAAGCGAGACCAGTCGTTCGTCCAGTACGGACGCGACATTCGGGTCGCCGGCGGCATCGCGCCGCGCCTGCGCCAGGCCGACGATTGTCCGCCACGCGATCCGCGCGCCGACATCGTCGTGCGCCGCATCGATCGTCGCCGCGACGAGCTGATCGAGCATGTCGTCGAGGCCCGGTAGCGCGGCATCGCGCGCATGTTGCTGCAGCAACCGCGTCAGCCGCGCGGGCGCGAGCAGCGCATTGAGCGTCACCGCTGCCGCAACATCCGTGGCGACGAGCGGATCGAACACCGGCCCGCCCGCGCCGGCGAACAGCTCGATCGCGGTCTGCCGGTCATAATTGCCCTCGGCTCCGGCCGAGAGAAGCGGCACCAGCGCATCGGGCACATGCAGCGCCTTCGCGTCGAGCGTCGCGAGCAACGCGGCGAGCGCCGCGCGCTGGCGGTCGGCCGCAACCGGCGGCGATTGCGGCTGCCCGGCGCCGGCGACCGCGTAAGTGTAGGCGACGCCGCCGACCAGCTTGGCGGCGGCGTCGACCTGATAGCGGTGCAGCAGCCAGACGGGCACGAGCTTGCGCCGCAGCTGCGCCATCGGCTCGCCCGGCGCCATCGCGCCGAGCCCGAAGAGATCGAGCGCGGCCCTGCGCACGGCCATGATGCGGGTGAGTTCGGCGGCGGGATCGGCGCCATCGTCCCACAATGCGCCCCACGGCTGGGCAGCGTCCGCCGCGCGCGAATCGCCATCGGTGATGTAGCGCTGGCCAGCAGCCTCGACCGCATCCGCCTTCGCTTTGGCGGCGGCTTCGGAATCGGTGCCGTAAAGCCAATTGACCGCCGCTTTGTCCCACGCTCCGATCCCGCTGCCATAGGCGTCCGACAGATCGGGCGCGCCATCCTTCAGCCCGATACGCGGCGGCGGATAATCCATGACCGAAGCGCGATCCTGCGTCGAGGCGGCGAAATTGTGCGCGAAGCCGATCGCATGGCCAACCTC
>DATMIP010000247.1:0-2845 GCA_035554515.1 Sphingomonas sp.
GGCCTTCGCGAATTGCGACCGGCGTGAGCTGGATGCGATCCGTGACGTCGCCCACCGCATAGATACTGTCGCAGGTCGACTTGTTGTCCTCATCGACCTTGATCGCCCCTTTTTCGTTCAGCTCGACCCCGGCATTGTCCAGTCCCACGTCGGTCACAGGCCTCCGTCCCGTGGCGAACATCACCATGTCGCAGGCGATCGGATCATGATTGGCGACGTGGACGAGCAGCGAACCATCCGCCTGCTTTTCCACCTTCTGGATCGCGGCGTGGAACTTGAAGTCGATCCCCTTGCTGCTCGAAATCTGGAGCAGCCGATCCCGGATCTGCTCGTCATAACCGCGCAGGATCACATCGGTTCGGTTGATCAACGTCACCTGCGATCCGAACTCATGAAAGATGCCCGCAAATTCATTGGCGATGTAGCCCGCGCCGGCGATCACGGCCCGCTTCGGTATTTCGGCGAGATCGAACACCTCGTTCGACGTGATGCCAAATTCCGCGCCCGGGATGTCGGGAAGGGCCGGCGTGGCGCCGGTCGCGATCAGAATATATCGCGCGGTAACGCGGCGTCCGCTCGCCAGCCGGATCTCATGCGCACCCGCGACGGTGGCGCGCTCGTGGATGACCTCAACCTTGTTGTTCGCGAGAGTTTCTTCGTAGAGTCCGGAAATCCGGGAGACCTCGGCGAGGACATTGTCGCGCAGTGTCGGCCAGTCGAACGCGCAATCGGGCACCTTCCAGCCGAAGCGCCGCGCGTCGGCGAGATCCTCGGCGAAATGCGCCCCATAGACGAGCAACTTCTTCGGGACGCAGCCGCGAATGACGCAGGTGCCGCCAACCCGATACTCTTCCGCGATCGCAACCTTCGCGCCGAAACTCGCCGCGACCCGCGAAGCGCGTACCCCGCCCGATCCTGCGCCAATCACGAACAGGTCCACGTCAAAATCTGCCATCGCGCTTTTTTCCGATCAGGGGGGAGATCATTGCGGGATGTAGGGAGCGCGCCGCCGCCCGGCAAACATGAAAGCCCGCTCAGACTGATCGACCGGCTGACCGCCGATCCCGATCGGCCGATCGAACTATTGTTCCGAATGCCGTCCTGATTTCTTCCTGGCCCATCGGGACAGGCTGATCGCGGTGGTTGTCCGCACCTCGGCCGCCATGCTCTGCTTCATGATCTCGAGCGCCCAGCGGCGCCGTTCGCGCGTCTCCGCTGCCACGGCATCGCCAGGCACCCACAGGCGATAATCGCGCATATGCGCGTCCGCCGCCGTGAACAGCACGCATATGTCGGCGGCAATACCCGTCAGAACCAACCTGCTGACGCCAAGTTTCGGCAGGAGAACCGGAAGATTGGTCGAATAAAAGCCCGAAAATTGCGGCTTGATGACGAAAAAATCGCAGTCACGGGGCGTCAGCATCGCCACGAAATCACGCGCGTCCTCGCTCGCCAGCGCGCGCTCGACCAGCCTGTGTCGCTCCGAGTGCCATTCTCCGAAATTGTCGTTGACGTAGATTACCGGGAACCGTGCCTTATCGGCGGCGTCGCGCAATTCGAGGATCGTTTCGGCCGCCGCACGCACATCGGGCAGCATCGAACCTGCCCCGAGAAAGTCCATATCGGTGATCATGTCGAGGATCAGCAACGCCGTATTTCCGCGCGGCGAATCGCTGAAAGGCGCGGTCGCGGTGACGTGATTCAAACGCCTGGCCATGCATCGTCAACGGCTGCGCCGCACATCGGTTTCCGGCGCCAGCGCGTCATAGGCCGGCATTCGCGGCAGCAATCTTTGCGATGCCAGACCAGTCGATATCTTCCCCTTCGCGCGCGATTGTGGACGCTAGGCGATCACGCAATACCGCCAGCACCGGCATCGGCACGTGCGTTTTCGATGCAAATTCGCCGACGAGATTCATGTCCTTGAGGCCGAGCGGCGCAGCAAAACCCGCCGGGCGGAACGCCTCGTCGACCAGGATCTTGCCGTAGGGCTGATAGACCGGGGCACCGAACAAGCTACCCGTCAGCACTTCGAGCAATTTTGCCCGCGACACACCCCCCTTCTCGGCAAGAATCATCGCTTCGGCGAGCGTCTCGACCGCCGAAAGGATCGTGAAATTGCCGCACAGCTTGACGAGGTTGGCGTGGGCGGGTCGGTCACCGATCGTGAAGGTCTTCTGGCCCATTGCATCGAAGGCCGGTTGGACAGCGGCGATCGCCTGCTTCGGTCCGGCGGCGGCGATGAACAATTTGCCGGCTTCCGCCGCGGCGGGGCGGCCAAAGACGGGGGCCGCAACGAGGGTCGACCCATGCGCGGCATGCGCCTCCGTCAGCCGCTCGGCAAGCGCGACGCTGATCGTGCTGTGCGAAACGTGGATGACGTGGGAAGGCGTCGAAAATATTCCTTCGGCGCCAAAGGTCACCGCCTCGACCGCGCGATCGTCCGCGAGCATCGTATGGACCGTTTCGCCGCGTGCGGCTTCGGCCGGGCTCGCCGCGCGCTTCGCCCCGTCGGCGACCAGGGCATCGGTCTTTTCATCCGATCGGTTCCAGACCGTCACGTCGTGCCCTGCCCGAAGCAGATTGCGCGCCATCGCTGCGCCCATATGCCCGAGTCCGATAAAGCCGATCAGCATGCGGTTCACCCCAGAACAAATGCCCCGGCTTCGCGCGGGACAGTCCCGAAAGCCGGATTATTGGATATTCCCGGCACTGCCCAACAGACCGGTTGCGGCCGGGTTCCAGCTTCGACGGCAAAAGGGCCGTTCGAGCGAACCAAATTATCATGCCAGGGTCGTTCTGGCGCATCCTTCGTATCACGCGGTGGCCGTCGCCGCTTACCCTT